>DASWYG010000305.1:0-4481 GCA_036405075.1 Bacteroidia bacterium
ATATGAACATTAAATTAAGTTATCTTTCTGAAAACCTGATAATTCAACTTAATCCTTATGTCTATATTTATTTTACCTATAACAAATTATCGTTAAATTAAACTACCTTTGCAGCACCAATGAGTTCTATCAACAATTCTATTCAACCGGTGTTTAATGACATTATGTTGATCGACGATGATGTCATATTTGTCAGTATTTTTAGTCTGATGAATAAGAAAAGTCAATTTTCAAAAAATCTCACAACTTTTAATAACCCTTATGCCGCAATAGAAGCTTTGGTTCAATTAAAAGAATTTGGCAAATTACCAGAACTGATTTTCTTAGACTTGAATATGCCTCTTATAGATGGTTGGTTATTTTTGAATCAAATGAAAGAATTGTCAATTGAAACACCAATCGTGATTTTGACATCTTCTATCAATGAAACAGACATCATTAAATCAAAGAAATTTCATCAAGTAAAAAAGTTCATCAGTAAACCGGTCAACAGAGAAAAAATTGAGGAAATTGCCGAAATCCTTGAACGTGTGGGTTGATCTTATTTGTTCAATTCAATGAACCTTTCAATGTCAATCTCTTTGCCCATGATGATGATCTCATCTTGAGCATATATAACAGTGTTTGACTGAACAACACCTAATAGATGGCGTTCAAATTCGATACCTGATCTTTTATCCACTTCATACAACCTTTTAATGGTTATTAGACGAAGGTTGTATTTGACATCAAATTCTATTTTTTCTACTGATGAATTCACAATGCCTTTAGGTGCTTGAATCTCAGCAATCTCGTATCCATCCGGCAATTGAAGAAACGTTTTCACACTGGGATGAATCAATCGCTCGGCCACCAAAATACCAACCTCTTCTTCAGGAGATAGTGTCTCTGTAATACCAAGTTTCTCTAATATCAGTTTTTGATGCGGGGAACCGGCTCTAGCAATGATTCTTTTGATTTTTAATTCCAGCAAGTTAACCACAGTCAATATCAAAGCTTCAAAATTTTCACCGATTGCCACTACAACGGCATCCATTTCTTCGATTTTAAAACTTTTTAAAGCATTGATCTCTGTAGCGTCCATGGTTATGGCCATAGCAACATCTTCTTTTAAGACTTCAACTTTGTCTTCATTGTCGTCAATTGCAACAACTTCAGCACCTCTTCTTGACAATTGTCTTGCTATTTTACCGCCAAACCGGCCTAAACCAATCACAGCGAATCTTGCTTTTATCATTTAGGCAAAAATAATTGTTTTCCAGATTTCTTGGTTTTTTTCTTTTTCCAGATTAAAATCTAAACACTTGGTAAACTTATGCTCGTTTTGGTTAAAATATAAAGTCATCTGTCTCTCCTTTCAAAAGCCTTGAGTTCTAATGATCAGATCACTTTAATTTTGATGCATGAAAGTCTCTGTACTGGCTCTGCTGTTCAATTTTACTCATATTCAGACGTGGGCCTTTGAACCTTGGTATGGTTCCTCAATTAATGGATTGGCAGGTATCAGCACATTCAATGTATATGGCGTTAATCCCTATTACAACCCTGCTCAATTCCAGGATTCAATAAAATATTCATTTAACTTTTCTCATACTCAAATCAACGGGCTTTCAGGAATTGCTGCGAACCATTTGGGAATTACCAAACAAAATAAAACAGGTTCTTACTCAATTCTAGCTGCAAATTATGGCACTTTTGGGTATCAAGAATTTAAAATAGGATTCGCTACAGGACTTAAAGTAAACAGTAAATTGAATATAGGAATCCATACACTTTACAACCATATAAGCATAATCGGTAATGGTAGATCAAATTCAATTTCATCTAACATCTCACTCAATTCAACCGTATTTAAAGACAATATTTTCACTGCCATTTGTGATTTGCCCTTTCAATTCAAAAATTCAGACTTTAATCAGATACCCGAAACGCCAATTTTAAAACTCGGCTGGTGCAACCATTCAGGTAAAAAATTAAAGCTTCTAGCCGAAATGTGTTTAAGTACTGTAAGGCCATTGGTTACACGCTTTGGCATTTGCTATCAGAATCAAATACTCAAGCTTTTATTTGGTTTTGAACCTAAATCAAAAATCATTGGTTTTGGTTTGGGATTATCCATTAAAAAAACACTGCTCGCAATATCTCATGTCAATCATTTTGGCTTGGGACATCTATTGAGTATTGAAGCCAATTATGTCAAACATTAAATTGAATTTCAAATTGTATCTGCTAACAGGAGTTTTAATTTTAAAACTGTCACCTTGTTGCTCTCAAAATGATTCCATTCAAGTTGAAAATCTTGGAATTGAAACTGAAAATACGGACATACAAGATCAAGTACAGGAATTGATAAAGACAAAAATCAAAATCAATTCAAAAAATAAAATAGACTTGATGCAAACACCTTTATTGAATTTAATTCAGATCAATGCGATCATAGATCACATTTACAATTATGGCAACATTAGTCATCCATGTGAATTGCAACAAATTACTGAATTAAGCATGGAAGATATCAATACGATTTTACCACACATCGACTTTGGTGTAGATTTTAAAACTCAAATTGGTTTGATCCTTAAACATGAAAAACTAAAACATAAATTACTGATACAAGAAACAACTAAAACCAAACACAGCAATGGTTATGGAACAGACGTTTCTCCCAATTTGCGATTTCAAGGAAGTCCCTTTGCCACAAAACTCAGATGGGAGTCATCAATTGGAAGATTTATCAACCTTACGCTAAACTATGGTAAAGATCCGGGTGAAAAATTCGAAAAAGGACATCTTGGTTTTTCATGTCAAATTCAATGCAACAACAAAATAAAACAATTGATTATTGGTGACTTTCAAGCTTCATACGGACAAGGTATCATTTTGGGTTCCGGTATCAATATTGGCAAATCCGCAGCCGTAATGAACACAATGAGAGCCGGATCCAGAATACGTCCCTTTCGTTCAAATTCATCAACCGCTCATTTAACAGGTATGGCAATAAATTCACAATTAACACGAAATTTAAGAGTCTTGTTTTTTCAATCGTATACAACTGTGTATGCTGATACTTTTAGTAAAAACCATCAAACCTTTTTTGCTTCAGAAAACTCAAATGGATTGAGGAGAAATGAAATGGAACTTTCAAGTATCAAGCGAATAAAATCCTTACAAACCGGAACTTCTGTAGAATGGTCGAAAGCCAACACCAGTATAGCCATCGCTTGTCTTTTGAATAAAATAAACTCATCTAAAGTATATGCCCAAAACGAATCAAACAACCTTTTCAATACCACTTTTGATTCTACCCTTCTTCCCATTTCAATTGACTTTAAAACCAATAGAAAAAACAGTTTGCTATTTGGAGAATTGGGTAGCAGCAATTTACTCTCAGGCAGAGGATTAATTTTAGGCATGTTAAACGCAGTAGATCGAAAAACAGATTTGTCCATTCTGTTTAGAAATTACTCAAATGAATTTGTTAACCCCATGTCTGGTTCATTATCCGAATCAAGTAAAAAAAGTTCTGAAACCGGACTGTTTTTAGGACTGATAAGAAAAACAGGCAAGTCGAGCAAATTAAATGCTTACTTTGATTGGTTCACATTTAATCTACCAAGTTACAATATGGATTGGCCTACTGCAGGACTTGAGTGTATGTCGGAAATCATCTTTGCTAAAAAAAATGGCCCGGAAATAAAAATGAGAACTGCTTTCAAAAACAGTTCTGAAAATGAAAAAGGCAGTCAACATTTAAATAGAATCGAAAGCATACAAACATCAACCTTAAGACTTGACTTTAATTTCCCATTCTCTAAAAATTATTCTTTACATAGTCGCATCGAAATAAAAAACATCCGATCGCAATGGGGGAAACCACAATCAGGTTATCTCATTTATCATCATTTAAATGGATCTATAGGACATACAATAAAGTTCAAATTAAGAGGCATGGTATTCAATTGCCCACAATACGAGAGCAGAATTTATGTTTATGAAAATGATATCAGCAACAGTTTTAGCATAAAAGCGTATCAAAACAGTGGTTCTCATTTCTTCTTACTTTTACAGACAAAGCTCCCGAAAAATATTCAAATTAAACTTAGATTTGCACACACAAAATATCACAATCTGAATGTAATTGGAACCGGGATCGACCAGATACATTCAAATGTACAAAACGAAATAAAGATTGAATTAGGAACCAGTATATGAGCTTTACCAAATTAAGTGTCAACATCAATAAATTAGCAACCATCAGAAATTCCAGAGGAGGAAACAATCCTGATGTTGTTGCTTATGCACAAAAAATAGAATCCTTCGGGGCTCATGGTATTACAGTACATCCTCGACCGGATGAAAGACATATAAGACGATCTGATGTATACAAATTAAAAGACCTTATCAAAACCGAATTCAATATAGAAGGTTATCCAAGTGATGACTTCATTGAAATGGTATTGGAAGTAAAACCGGCCCAGGTT
>DASWYG010000306.1:0-3652 GCA_036405075.1 Bacteroidia bacterium
GAGTTGAGTTGTAGTTCCATTGATTCTATAGAACTTCTGAATGGTGATCTTAAGTGAACCCATTTTGGTTTCATCTTGATTGTTATAGATTTCATCAAGATCGATGAAACGTTGAACAGTGCCTTTGCCGAATGTAGGTGTACCAATAATGAGTGCGCGTTTGTAGTCTTGCATAGCTGCTGCTAATATTTCAGAAGCAGATGCGCTGTTTTCATTCACCATAATGGTGAGTGGGCCATCCCACATCGCAACGTTGTCATTCTCACCTAATATTTCAGGTTTTCTGTCTCTTGCTTTTACCATGGTCATAGGACCGCGTTTGATAAACAAACCACCTATCTCAACTACATCTCCCAAAGAACCTCCACCATTGTTTCTCAAATCCAATACAATACCTTTTACATTGTCTTCTTTCAATTTTTGAATTTCGATTGCAATGTCTTTTGAGCAAGATCTGCCATTGTTATCATTCATGTCAAGATAAAAACTTGGCAAATAAATGTAACCATATTTTTGACCCTCAAAATTAACCACTGCAGATTTAGCATAACTCTCTTCCATTTCAACTACATCTCTGATGATTGGAATGATCACGATGGATTCGTCTGGTTTTCTAATGGTAAGTCTGACTTCAGTTCCTTTTTTACCTCTGATCAATTGAATGGCATCATCAATTTTCATATTGGTAACATCTACAGGTTCAGCTGCGCCTTGAGCAACTTTTAAAATGATATCACCGGCTTTCAGTTGACCTTGTTTGTAACTAGGACTGCCCGGCACAATTGCAGCAACTTTTAAGAATCCATCTTTTTCTTGAAGTGAAGCACCTATTCCTTCTAATTTACCACTCATACGGATATCAAAATTTGCTTTATCAGCAGGTGGAAAATAATTGGTATGAGGATCAAAAATCTCTGTCATGCAATTGATGTACATGCTGATTTTATCTCTGGCATCCAGCTTTCTGATACGTCCAAACCATTCGTTATGGGTTTTAAGTACTTCTTTACGAGCATCAATTTCTAAAGAATCATAAGGTTTAATTTTGATGACTGTATCTTTTCTGATTTGAGCTTTTTCTTGAATGTCTAATTTAGAAGCAAGTTTCTCCAATACCTGACGTTTGATGTTTTTACGCCAAAACTCTTTAAGTTCTGATTCTGTTTTGAGGTATTCCGGGTGTTCTTCATCGTAAACCAGATTTTCTTTGGTTTTAAAATCAAACGGGGTTGAGAGAACTTCTTTGTACCATTTTTCAGCTCTACTCACTTTAGAGAGAAACATGCTGTTAACTTTATTGAAATAGTCGTAATTCTCTTGTTGAATTTGATCATCTAAACTACTTTCATATTTCATCAAAGAATCAATATCCTCCTTTAAAAAGAATCGTTTGTCAGAGTCGAGTCTTTTCAAATAAAGATGAAATAGTTCTTTTGAAAATTTATCATTAATGGTTTTGGGTTCGTAATGGAATTTGGTTAAAACATCGGAAACGGCTTTAGAAATACCGCTGCCGCTATCTTGACGAAAGCAAAAGGCCAATGTCAATAAAACAAAGGCAGGAATAAACAATAGGGAATATTTTATTTTTCTCATGATTGAAGATTTGTTCATTTACGTTAACTGAAAAAATTGTACCAATTTATTTTTTAGGTTCAGTGTGTTTCATACCGTCTGTAGGGTTTTGCATCATAGCAGGCTTATGAATATCCAGAGCTTCTACTCCTTGTTCAAACACAACATCTACAGGTATGTTTTTGTTTTTAAGTTTATTGAGGTCATTTTGCAATTGTTCTTTGATCATGCCTTTTTCGCTGACCAATTTCTTTACGCCTTCCAAATCGCCATCACCTTGTAATTTCAAAATAATAGCAGACAAAGAAGTCATGGCTTTTTTCATTTTTTCCATATCCACTCTATAGTACCCGGATTTATCATCTCTGATAAAAGCGCCTTGCTCCATAAAATAGTTGAAACGTATCATATTGGCTTGACCATGTGCACTTGAAGCTCCGAATCTTACAGATCTGAAGATACCTGCCATAAACGTGACATAATAATCCATTAGTTCACCTTCTTGTAATACTTTCTTATCATACAACTGAGTGATCATGTAAAGTCCTAAGATATCGGCTTTACCTTCTTCCAATGCACTATAATATGAACCCAAAGCACTTTGCACGGTACCTTTGCCATTCACAGTATTTTTAACACCCAGCCCGTGAGCCACTTCATGGAACATGGTATTTGAGAAAAATGCATTGAATGTCACGTGTTTTCTTTGATCCGGTGCTACAAGTTCATTGGCTATTGGCATCATGATGTAGTCGAATTTGGCTTTGATCACATTTTTCAATTGACTTCTTCTGGTACCTTTTTCTGTTTGAATTTTTTCATCATTTGGCAAATTCACCGCGATGGTTTTGCTCCCGGCATTGCAATCTCCAGCGTAATAAATCACATCATAGGCATTTAACTGGCTGCTACTTCCGGCAATTTCTTCCTTGTATTTTTCATCCACCGGAAGTCCTTTTTGTAATTCAGGTAGATACGCAACATACTTTTCAAGTTTCTTGCTCCATTCCATGTCTTTTACAAGAACATAAGCTTCATAAGATGCTTTGTTTCCGAAAAGTTTATCTTCATAAGTTTCAATTGGTCCTATGATGATATCAAAACGGTTGTCTTTTAAATCTAACCACAGTCTGTCACTTGCATCGTATTCATTGCTGATCAATGCCTCAGCTCTTTTATTTAAATATATTTTAAACAATGAGTCTTTAAACATATTTGAAGCTATCTTCAATAGATTTGCAGCTTCATTCAATCGATCTCTGTAGGCTTCAGGATAAGGTAGCACTTTCAACTTACCATCTTCTCTAACAATAATGGTGTATGGGCTAGATTTAGAAGGATCATTTAAACTGTCATATTCGCTGCGTCTCATATCTACAGGGTAGAAATTGGCCCCCAATGGTTTTGGGCCTACTCCCTTTACAAAAGGTTTGTTATCATCTAATCTGTCCCAAGGTCCGTAATTGATATTGATGAATTTTTCTACAGATGGAGTACGAATCGTATCTGCCGCAACATTGCCAGCATAAGCTTGAGTTCTGAAAATAATGTCAATCATTTCTGAGGCTCTGATCAACAATTTTATTCCTTCAATTTCCTCTTGACTGATGCCACTCAGATCGGTAGTCAATTTAACTGATTTGTATGATGCAACTTTTAATGCGATTGAATCAACAGGCTTACCGGCTAAAAGTGATCCGGAAGCAAGGATCATAATTGAGAATAAAACTTTTTTCATATTCAAACTTCAAATATATGAGATTCTAAAATGCAATTTTCTTGCTTTCGAGAGAAATATGATTTCATAGGTTAAAAAAATGAAGTGGCGATAGAAGAACCTTCATTCGAGGGTATGGAAATAAAGGTTTAAACTGAATTTGATTGATAAGAAATACAAAAAATCACCGTCCATTCTATTGGTTAAAGCAATAAACACAATAGCTTTGCTTATTATTATCATGTATTCAATCGCATTTATTAGATTATTGCCAATTTCAATAATCGGGTAATATTCAATACAAGCAATAGGTTTTACCGGGCAGGCATTTAACAATGTTTCTAAATTCCAGATCGAGTA
>DASWYG010000307.1:0-2781 GCA_036405075.1 Bacteroidia bacterium
GAGAATTAGCAATAACATCGATACTGTCTAAGTATACTTTTAATTGATTGGGTTTAAACTTGATTTGCAAATTCTTTGTTTGACCTGCCATCAATATTGTATCGTTACCCTGGTTGGATTCAAATCCTGCAGGCATCTTCAATTTGTAAAACAAAGTATCATTGCCAGTATTTTTAACTGCTAAATTCTTCATGGCCTCAGATCCCTTACTAACAAGACCGTAATCAAAACCAGTAGCAGATAGTTCAATTTTAGGATACAACAAATAATAGTGTATTGGATAATTCTTTTGAATTGGCAGAGAATCTACAATAGCAATCAATTTAAGGGTATCGACAATCGATGCAGAATATACATTAGGGGAAATTTTTACATTGAAAGCTAACTCATCATCAGGCAGTACCTCATTTACAATTGGCAAATAATTTACTTGCGAGGATACATTGGTCAAACCACTCAATTTAAACTTGTAATTTCCAATGTTTTTAATTTTTAAAACAGTGTCCTTTGTTTTATTCACCCTTGCATAGATGCTATTGCGATCTAAATCACCAAAGGCTCCATTGTATGAGACAAATTGAATACCTGAACTAAACAAGGTTGTGTCATACATACTTTCCAATTTGAAATTATCTTTAATGTTGACAATGCTCAATGGATGAAAATACAAATCAAAATCTTGCTGAGCTCCTGGTAAAATGGTGTTTGAAAGGTTGTTTTTTATTTTAACTTTTACATTTGAAACATTTGCAAATGACCCTAAGACATTGAACATTGTATCATTGCCAATATTTCGAATTGATATCACAGATTTATCATATTGACCTACAAATTCTTTTATAGTATCAGCTTGTTGAACTAAAATAGGTTCAGCTGATATAACTTCTGCCTTGACCTTTATGAAATGTATAGAGTCTAAATCATTACAGATGATTTTAATGGAATCCATTAAAACACCATTCACGACTGGATCAATTTCCAGACAAATTTCTGAATTACCATTTGATTGTATAGAATCATTGGTGTCGCAAACTCCAACTTTCCAATTTGAATTGGAAGCATCCAGAGAACGAATGACCAATGTTTGATTTCCTGTATTAGAAAACTGTATTCTATAATTCCTCTTTTTCCCTTTTCTGATATTGCCCAATTCTATTTGTTTGCTACTGAGCTGCAAGTTTGAACCAATAGACCATCCTTTAAACACAAACTTAGTTTTAAAGTTACCGGATACATAATTATATTGATACTCTTCATTTTGCAATCCAAAAACAGTGGCATCAAATTCAATCTTTAATCTAACAGAATCTCCAGTTTTTACAAAAGTTTTACTAAGGTCAACCTGTGACATATTAAACATTGAACCACTGAAAGAGATGGGTGAATTCATTTCGAGACTGTCTTTTCCTGTATTTACCAATTCATAAAACACAGTTTTCTTGGTGCCCTTCTTAACAGTACCCATATCAATCACGACACTGTCCGGCAATACCGGCCTTACTGTTTGTGCCTCAAGAACTACTCCTACTAGTGTGTCATGTGAATTGTTCTTGATCCATATATTCTCAAAATATGATCCTGTTTTTTGAGACAAGAATTTAACCTTGATCCAAACCGAGTCATTAGGCAATAATACATTTGGATTGATGGATAACAATTTGAAATTAGTTGAATCAGACAGTAGAATTGATGCTATTTTCAGGGTATCATTTCCTGTATTCTTAAGCACTAAGGAATCTATCGCCGCAGAATTATATTCCCTGTCACCAAAATTTAAAGTTGTTTTGTTCAAATGGGCCACAGGACTTGCAAGAATGTCCCTTTGAATTTTCAACACAAAAGGTTTATTCTTTGCGTTGTTGAATAATTCTACTTCATCCGTGTATTTGCCGGGAGCAAGCAATGAATCATTTTCTATCTGAAGTACAAATGAATCTCCGGGCGCAATTAAGATGGGGAAACTGATTCCTGTACCCAGACCAAATCTTAATAGACCTGAAGAATTCGACAAACTGAAACCAGGAGGCAAATTGATCCTGTCAATTTTAAGGGTGTCGCCACCATCAGAGTAAATGACCAAATCCAAGGAGAGCGGAGTCCCAAATAAAGAGCTTCCACTGTATAGTGTTCTCGACAAATAACCACTGATACTCTTATTGATCAGTACATAGACTCCGGAGTCGGTAGAGATCAACAAGTCTGTCTTGCCATCATTGTTGAAATCAGTGTGTTTACTTAAAATTTCAGAGCCCGGAACTCTGAATCGGGCATTGTTGCCGAATCTTATATTGTTTGCATCACTTAAGTTGGTGTAAAAATCGATTGTATCGTTAACAAAATACCCACCAACGAAGGCCAAATCGGGCAATAGGTCTCCATTAAAATCGGTGACCTCCATTTTAGCATAAGACAATTCGACAGGGAATGTATCTAAGCTCGTTACAAAACTCAAATTGCCTTTAGTAGATGTATTTCTGAAAAACACCAACTCATTTTCATTGCCATTAAGACGTCTATTGGCAATAATATCTAACTTGCCATCCAAATTCAAATCTCTCACATTGTAATTGCCATCAAATACTGTATTGAATCTATATGCATTCGATTTCATTATAGAATCTTTTACAGATGTATTGAAAGCTATTTTGAAAACAGTGTCCAGATACAACAATTCAGCTTTCCCATCTCCATCGAAATCGAAAGTGTGAATTCCACCTCCACCAAATTCAGCACTGGTGGTGGTTCGCGTTTTCAATTGTTCATACTTTTGACCACAGCCAA
>DASWYG010000308.1:0-16591 GCA_036405075.1 Bacteroidia bacterium
ATATCGAAAAGCCAGTCCACTCAGCAGTTCATGTCTTTTGTATTTTCTAATATCTGTAAGTTGCGCAAACAGGATAGACTGAGTGGCATTGAACAGATTTGTGCCATAAGCACTGTTTTGGTGATGTCGATTGATGCTAAATGAGAGGTTGAGATCACTTTTGACAGGTAACTGATAATTGCCAAAAGCTTCAATTCGGGAGGTGAAAATACTTTCTGCATAAATGCTGTCACCGCCTCTGAATTTAATGTTCCAATTGGTTTGTCCTCCCCAACGTGTCTCATACATGTATCTACCGGCCAGATTAAACTCTTTGTTGTTTTTTCGTTCTACCCTTAATTTTTGAAATACACTGATACGATTCTGCAATGTGACATCCGTAAAGCCATCTTTGTTCTTATCAAAAGTTTGATTGAAATAGAAAAAGTTGATTCCGGTAAGTACATCTATTTTTTTTCCAAGATTGCCTCTGATACCGATGTCATTGTTTAATTCACCCCAGGAAGTTCCCATAACATCTATAGTCAATTTAGGTGAATTGAATGGTTTTTTAGTGATCACATTGACCAATCCACCAACAGCTTCGCTGCCATATAGGGTTGATGCCGGACCTTTAACTATTTCTATTCTCTCGATGAGTGAATTAGGGATACCAAACAATCCGTATACGGTAGACAAACTACTCACTATGGGCATGCCATCAATCAGCACCATGGTATAAGGTCCTTCGAGTCCGTTGATATGTATATCACCTGTATTGCAAACATTGCAATTGATTTGAGGTCTGACCCCATTAACATTTTGAAGCGCTTCAAACAGGTTGGGAGTGGGGTTGCGTTTAAAAAATGTCGGTGTATAGACTTCAATGTTAACAGGACTTTCAGTTCGTTTGACGGGTTTTAGGCTGCCACTGACCACTACTTCTCTGAAGGTTTCTCCGGCTCTGTATAAATCGAATTTTATTCGAATGACTGTATCTGAATTTATCATGAATTCAGCCATGGTATCTGAATACAAAGTTGATGATACATTTATGTAAAAATGACCATTTTTGAGTTCTGTAAATTTAAAATGTCCTCCGGTATCGGTTTGAGTTTGGATTTGATTGTTGTTTAAATGAAGAATGATTTTAACCCCTTTCAGTTTCTTACCTTCATGTGTAACCTGTCCGATGATGACAGATTGTGCAGCTGCATCAATGGTTTGATAAAGGGAGAGGAGAATCAAAATCGTTTTTAAAAGTTTTAGTAACATTTTTAATTATTGGGCACAAAACTAAGAAAGTTAGACTAACCTAACAAATAAAGTTTGAAAAAAAGTACTATTTTTGCAATCATGTTGTCGTACACGGAGGAAAATTATTTAAAAGCATTGTTTCAGTTGACCAAAGAAAATGATCGCAAGAAGGAGGCGGGCACAAATGAATTGGCAGCTCATCTTGGATTGAAACCTGCTACTGTCAATGACATGTTAAAGAAATTGAAAGAAAAGAAATTGATCAATTATGAGAAGTACGGCAAAATCACGTTGACCAAAACCGGTATGAAAGCAGGAGTAGAGGTGTTGAGGAAACACAGGTTATGGGAAACTTTCTTGTTTGAAAAGCTTGAATTTTCGTGGGATGAAGTCCATCAGGTTGCGGAGCAATTGGAACACATTCAAAGCCAGAAGTTGATAGACAGTTTGGATAAATTCTTGAATTATCCTGAATTTGATCCGCATGGCGATGTGATTCCTAATTCAAAAGGTGAGATCAAATACAGTTACAACACCACATTATCAGATATTGAGCCCGGTAATATTTGCAAAATGGTAGCAGTTAAAGACAATTCGGCACCATTTCTTCAATATGTGATAGAAGTTGGATTGGGCATTAACAATGAAATTAAAGTGGTTTCAAAGAATCCTTACGATGAAATGTTGAAAATAGAGGTGAATGGTAAAACATCAAATGTGAGCAGAAAATTTGCCGATAACATTTACATCATTTGTAGCAATTGCATGAAGGGCAAATCTTGTAAACTTAATTGCCGATAAATCAGCACTTAACCTTGGCTTTACAATTCATAAACCTGTGAATAACTGATAAAAGTCATATTTATTTATAATTGGTCTAAATAAAAGTTACTATATTTGCGCCAATGAAAAAAAGCGCATTTTTATTGTATTTACTGTTAGGAATTGCAGGCAGTACTTCAGCACAGATTTTAACTAAAGAAGATTCACTTGCGGCAGGTTTAAATGTCAGCAGTAAAACAACAGTTTTAAGTGGATATGGTGAAGCGATGTTTTCATACAATAAAGGTTTGGGAACGGGAACAGCCAATCTGACAAGATTTGTAACTTTCTTTGGACATAGATTCAATAAAAACATCACATTGTTTTCTGAGTTGGAATTGGAAAATGCCAAAATCAGTTCAGGTAATACCAGTGGAGAATTCTCTTTAGAACAAGTGTTTTTGAAGTTTGATTTGAACCGCAGTAATTATTTAGTAGCGGGATTGTTCATACCAAGAATTGGTATCATCAATGAAAACCATTTGCCAACAACTTATAATGGCAATAACAGACATTTTCTTGAGTCTACATTGATTCCGGCGACCTGGAGAGAATTGGGTGTTGGATTATATGGTCGTTTCGATCGTTTGCCGGGATTCAATTATTATGTAGGTGTTACCAATGGCTTGAACAGTGCAGGATTTGCCAGAACAACCGGTATTAAAGATGGCAGATATGAGGGAAGCAATGCTTCATCCGGAAACATAGCCATCAGTGCGGCGGCGCTTTATTACTATAGAAATTTCAGATTCCAGGCCTCAGGATATTATGGAGGCAGTGCAGGTCTAAATAAGAAAACTGCAGATAGTTTGAAATTGAACAGTGGGATGTTTGGTACACCTGTGGCACTTGGCGAATTCAATGTGCAATACACCGGCAAGAGAATTGGTGTTAAAGCAATGGCTGCTGCTGTGAATCTCAGAGATGCTTATGCCATCAACAGGGCATACGCCAGCAATGTTGCAGAATTGATGACAGGTGCTTTTGCAGAAGTGTCTTATCAAATATTAAAATCGACCGATTTCACTTCAAAAAAATTAATTCTATTTTACCGCTATGAGTGGTTCGATTTGAATTACAAAATGGGTGCTGAGGCCATTAGGGATTTAGCTTTGAACCAATCTTACTCAGTATTTGGATTGACATATAAACCACATCCCGGTGTTGCCATAAAATTGGATATGGTGAACAAAGTAACAGGTACACCCAATGAGGTGTTTTACTTGACTCCATCGCAACAATTGCCAAAATACATCAACAACAATTGGTTTGTTAATCTGGGCTTAGGTTATAATTTCTAACATGCAAAGGAAGAAGTTTCTTAAAACAAGTTGCCAGATATGTGTTGGAACTATGGCAGGATTATCTTTCTTGTCGTTGCTGGAATCATGTGCCAGTGGCAAAGTAGTAAAAGCCGAAGCAGCCGATAATAAAGTAACCGTAGAAAAATCAAGTTTTGTACCAGAACAATCATTTGTTATAGTAAGAACTTCTCAACTGAACTACGACATATTGCTGAACAAAGTTTCAGATACTGAATACACAGCATTGTTGATGCAATGCACACATTACGATAACCCTGTATTTGCCAATAAGAAGGAAATATTTTGTCCTTCTCATGGCAGTAAATTTGACTTTACAGGAAAAGTTCTTAAAGAACCGGCAACTGCCAATCTTAAAACTTATAAAACAGAAACCAATAACTCTCAAATAATTATATCACTATTATGAAAAAAAATTTAATACTTGCCGTATCGGCTATTTTTGTTATTCAAGCATGTAAAAAAGAAGTTCCACCTTCAACTTCAAATACAGATGTACAAGCTAAAGTATTGGGTGACTTAAGCACTGAAATTTACCTTAATTCTTATGCGACCTTAGAAACCCGCACTTCAAAACTATTGAGCGATGTTCAATTGTTTATAGCCAATCCAGATGACACAAAACTCGATGTTTGTAAGCAAGACTGGAAAAGTTCAAGAGAAGTTTGGGAAAACTCAGAAGCCTGGTTATTCGGTCCGGTATCTACTGAAAGCATAGATCCAAGAATTGACACTTGGCCGGTTGATTTTGTAAGATTGGATTCAATCTTAAACAGCTCTAATACATTAACTGCTTCTTATATCAATAATCTTGAAGAGTCTTTGAAAGGTTTTCATCCGATTGAATATATGTTGTTCGGTTTGGATGGAAAAAAGAAAGCATCTCAATTTACAGATCGTCAAAAGGAGTACTTATTGGCATTGTGTCAGAATTTGAATACATTGACAACTGAATTGCATACTTCATGGAACACGAGTGGTGGCGACTATACCAACGAAGTTACCAATGCCGGTAAAACAGTAGCCTATCCGACCAAACTCAGCGCTTATGAAGAAATTGTCAATTCAATGATCGGTATATGTGATGAAGTTGCAAACGGTAAAATAGGAGAGGTGTTTACCAATCTTGATTCTATGGGTGAAGAGTCTCCATTTGCTAAAAACTCTATGGTGGATTTTACGAATAACATCAAAGGGGTTAAAAATGTGTATTTGGGTACATTCGATAACAAAGATGTATATGGCCTTGAAGATTTTGTGAGATCTCATAATTTGAGTCTTGACGGCAGGATAAAACAAAAAGCTGATCTGGCTTTAGCTGCATTGGCCCAAGTGACAGATCCTTTTGGTAAAGCCATTTTCACGCAACCAATACAAGTGCAGGCTGCAATTGATGCCATCAATTCATTGAAAGACGAATTGGAAACCGGCTTATTGCCATTGGTTCAACTTCAAGTCAAATGAGAAACAGATTCAAATTAATCATTTCTTTCGCACTTTTAGTAAGTGTATTTGCAGTTTCATGTAGAAAATACGATGAAAATGCCAATGATCCTCAAGCGGAATGGTTTTCAGGTGGAAATCAAACTTTTTTTGATGGAACTGTCACTGGTTTTGATCATGCCTTCAATGGCATGACTGAAGCCCAAATTTCTGCTCATGAAGTAGGAGATAAAGCATTTGATGCCACTTTTGTTACGGCTCCGGCTCCACTTAATTCAGGACTAGGTCCTTTATATAACAATGTTTCCTGTGTAAGTTGTCATGTGAACGATGGAAGGGGTAAACCGCCTTTAGCAGGTGAAGCAATGAAAAGCATGCTGCTTCGTGTCAGCATTCCGGGTAGTAATCCACATGGTGGTCCAAATCCAATTCCCGGATTTGGAGGGCAATTGCAGCCAAGATCTATAGTTGGTAAATTGCCTGAGGCTGAAGTTCAAATGAGTTACACTTATATCAATGGCAACTTTCCGGATGGAACGCCTTATCAATTAAGGAAACCGAATTTCACATTAAAATCTTTGGAGGTTTCGATTCCGGGTGATATCATGATTTCACCACGAGTAGCACCTCCTGTATTCGGTTTGGGTCTTCTTGAGGCCATTCCGGAATCAGCCATTATGAGTCGTGAAGACATCAATGACGCTGATGGAGATGGTATAAGTGGTAAGGCCAACCGTGTTTGGGAAGTAATCACAGAGTCATACAAATTGGGCAGATTCGGTTGGAAGGCGGGGCAACCAAGTCTCATTCAACAATCAGCCGGTGCTTATAATGAAGACATGGGTGTTACCAATTTTATTTTCCCAATAGAAAATTCTTTTGGACAAACACAATACGACGGTTTGAATGATGATGTTGAATTGAGTGATTCATTGTTAAAAGCAGTGGCATTTTATATGCAAACACTTGGAGTTCCGGCACGTCGATTGGTCAATGATCCAATGGTAACTGAAGGTAAGCGTGTATTCAATTTGGTTGGTTGCGGTTCCTGTCATGTATCCACATATACAACTGCATTGAACATGGCATTTCCTCCTGTGAGCAACCAGAAAATATTCCCTTATACAGATTTGTTGTTACATGATATGGGTGCAGAATTGGCCGACTTCAGACCTGAGTTTTTGGCCGACGGATATGAGTGGAGAACACCGGCACTTTGGGGCATTGGATTGACCAAGAAAATCAATGGGCACGAGTATTTTCTTCACGATGGCAGGGCAAGAAATTTGGTGGAAGCCATCTTGTGGCATGGTGGCGAAGCAGAAGCCAGTCGTCAGAAATTCACGCAACTGAATACTTCAGAGCGACAAGCATTGCTGAAGTTTCTGGAGTCCTTATGATTGACTTTCCTCATGAGTTTGACGCAAAGTTCTGGTAAAAACCTCCAGAGGTTGCGCTCCTGAAATTCCAAAACGGTTGTCGAATACAAAAAAGGGAACACCTTTAACACCTATTTGTATGCCCTCATAAATGTCTTTTTCTATTGAAGAGTTAAAGGCACTGTTGTTAAGAGTGGCTTCAATATCTGAAGCTGACAATCCAATTGATGTACCTAGTTTTACTAATGTTGTTACATCATCCAGGTTTTTACCTTCTGTGAAATAAGCTTTGAAAAGTACTTCTTCCATTTCCTCACCTTTGTCTTTTGTTTTGGCCAATTGAATGAGATTGTGAGCTTGTCTGGTATTTGCCGGAATGGCTTTGTCCAAATGGTATTCAAGTCCAACTTCGGCAGCCATATCGCTTACATGACCTTGAACTTGTTGTGTGTATTCTTTTGTCCAACCTTTGTTTTCGGCCAAATACTCATTTAAGGTCTTGTCGGCATCGGTGGTCATATCGGGATTTAGCAAATAACTTTTCCATTCAATTTCCACTTCATCCTTGTGTTCGAATGTTGACAAGGCTTCTTCCAATCTTCTTTTACCGATATAGCAAAATGGGCAGGCAACATCGCTCCAGATTTCGATTTTCATGATTCAAAATTAGCTAATATTTGTTGAAACAAATTATAGAAAAAAACGATTTCGACATTGTATACCCGCTTATGTCTAAAATGTTGTGGGATAAAGCGGAAACAGAATAAAGGATTGAAGTAAATATTGTACCTTTGCATGTTTCCATGTTAACGTTAAATGAATTGTCATTCGACTTCGGCGGTCGATATTTGTACAGAGATGTCAATTGGCAGATAAAGCCGGGTGAAAGAATTGGATTGGTGGGCCAAAATGGTACCGGAAAATCCACCTTGTTAAGAGTCATTACGGGTGAATACCAACCTTCAGAAGGTTCACTGTCAAAAGCAAAAGATTGCACTATAGGTTTCCTCAATCAGGATTTGTTGAGTTATGAAAGTCACGACAGCATTTACAATGTTGCATTGCAGGCTTTTGATAAAGCACTTCAACTCCAAAAGGAAATTGATGAGATCATGGTGAAATTGGAATTTGATCATTCAGATGAAATTCTAAACAGGTTGGGAGAAAAACAAGAACATTTCGAGGCATTGGATGGATACAACATTCAATTTAAAACCGAGGAGATATTGGAAGGATTAGGTTTCAGTACTTCCGATTTGAGCCGCCCGTTGAATGAATTCAGTGGAGGCTGGCGCATGAGGGTGATGTTGGCCAAATTGTTGCTGCAAAACCCGAAACTTTTATTACTGGATGAGCCTACCAACCACTTGGACTTACCTTCTATCGAGTGGATAGAAGAGTATTTACAATCTTATCAAGGTACTGTAATCATAGTTTCTCACGACAGGTATTTCCTCGACCGAATGGTGACAAAAATTGTAGAAGTAGCCAATCGCAAGGTGTATCAATATACGGGTAATTACAGCAAATACCTGGAATTGAAAGCTGATAGAGATGAATTACAACAAAGGGCTTATGACAATCAACAACAATTCATCAAACAGCAAGAGCGTTTGATCGATCGTTTCAAAGCAAAAGCGAGCAAAGCCACAATGGCACAGAGCAGAATGAAAATGCTCGATAAATTGGATAGGATTGAAGAAGTTCAAAACGACGAATCTGTAATGAACCTTCGTTTCAAGGTGAAACAACAACCGGGTAAAATCCTGATCACAATGAAAGATATTTCAAAACAATACGGTGATCAGGTGATTTTTAATCACACAAACGCTCAAATTTTGAGGGGTGATAAAATAGCCTTGATTGGTGCGAATGGTAAGGGTAAATCAACTTTGTTGAGGATCATCGATAAAAGTGAAGCAGTAGAAGGAGAGGTTGAATATGGCTACAATGTTGAGAAAACATTTTATGCTCAGCACCAATTGGAGTCATTGAACGTCAACAATGAAATATTGGAAGAACTGGTGCACATGGGTTCCACAAAATTGGAAAATGAATTGAGAACCATATTGGGTTGCTTTTTATTCTCAGGAGACGATGTCTACAAAAAAATCAAAGTACTGAGTGGTGGTGAAAAGGCAAGAGTTGCTTTGGCAAAAGCATTGGTGAATGAAGCCAATTTCTTGTTGTTGGACGAGCCAACCAATCACTTGGACATACAGAGTATGAACATACTCATTCAAGCACTGCAACAGTTTGAAGGCACTTTTATCACTGTGTCGCACGACAGGTATTTCATTTCACAGATCGCCAATAAAATATGGTGGATTGAAAACGATGAGATCAAAGAATACGAAGGCACATACGACGAGTGGAAATATTACATGTCTAAACGCGAACCGGTGATTGAAGTGGTAAAAAAAGAAGTAAAGACCATTGCCAAAGAGCCTGAAGTGGTGAAAGCACCAGTGGCAGACAATGACAAACAAAAGAAACAATTGCAAAGACAATTGGAAGAAATAGAATCTGTATTGGAAGATTTAAAGTCTGAAAAAGCAGATTTGGAAACAAAGATTTCAGAAACCACCGATGCAAATGCAATTGGCACACTTTCTGAACAGTACAGACAAATGGAATTGTCCATAGAAAGTAAAAACAAAGAGTTCGAAACAATATTTGAGCAATTGTTAAGTTTATAAATCCAATCGAATGAAAAGATCTTTAAAAGTCAATCAGTTGAAAAAAAACATTTCAGGAATTGCAGCACTCGCCTGTATTTTGATCATTAAATCGGCTAATGCAGCTTATCTACCACTACAGTACATCAATACAGCTTATGAAAGTAGCATTAAAACAGTGTTGTTGTCACAAGCGGGCAGTTATGAAAGATTTCCTGCAATTGATTTGAACAGCAATCAACAATTGAATTTGATCTTTGATGAATTGATGCCGGAGAATGACAATTATCAATACACTTATATCCATTGCAGTTCAGATTGGAAACCTTCCAATTTGAAACCCAATGAATACCTTTCGGGTAATTTGTTTGAAAACATCATGGAATATTCGTTCTCTACAACCACTTTTCAAACTTACACGCATTACAATCTGAATTTCCCTACAAAAGACATGAAGCCCAAACTTTCGGGCAATTATATCATTAAAATTTATAGAAATTTTGATGAGAACGACATCATTCTCACCAGAAGGTTTATGGTTGTTGAAGACAAATTCATCATTACACCTTCACCTAAAATTGCAAGCAACGCTTCTTTGAGATTCAATTCACAGGAAATAGATTTTTCGGTGAATATGGGTGATAACAATGTGCCCAATCCTTTGATCGATGTTAAAGCAACCATACTTCAAAATCTGAGATGGGACAATGCCATTTTTGATTTGAAACCACGTTTTGTTAATGGTAAAATTTTAGAGTACAACTACGAAGAAGGCAACATTTTCAAAGGTGGCAACGAGTTTCGTTTTTTTGATATCAGGAATTTAAGGTTCTTAAGTTTCAATGTAAGATCCAAATACGTTGAAGGCAATTTGAAACATGCAGTCTTGTACAGAGATGCTTGCAGGGTGAGTCAGTCGTATTTGCAAACCATAGATTTCAATGGAAAAATGGTAGTAGATAACCGCGATGGAGCAGTTAAAGGTGAGATCGAGAGTGATTATGCCGCGGTACATTTTAATTATGTTGCCGATAAACTGGACAAAGACATTTTCATTTTTGGAGAATTGACCGACTGGCAAATAAAAGATGAATTTAAACTCGAATGGAACGAAAAGAGCCAGGAATACGAGAAACAAATAATGCTGAAGCAGGCCTATTACAACTATTATTATGTCACAGCTGATAAAAACAATGCTGCAGATTTACAATACACTGAAGGCAATTACAGCAATACAGAAAACGACTATCACATTCTGATATACAACAAGAATCAATTCATGCAATACGACGAACTGCTAGCTACAGTTAGTTGTAATTCAATGAAAAAATAATATGAACGGAGATAAAATCAAGATACTTTGGGCAGATGACGAGATCGATTTGCTTAAACCCCATATTCTGTTTTTAGAACAGAAAGGTTATGAACTGGTGACAGTCAACAATGGTAATACTGCGATTGCCAAGACCATCAGTGAGAAGCCGGATCTGGTATTTTTAGATGAGAACATGCCAGGCATCAGTGGCCTTGAAACTCTGAAACAAATTAAAGCCATAGAGCCGGATGTGAAAGTGGTGATGATCACCAAAAGCGAGGAGGAATACATCATGGATGACGCAATTGGATCGCAAATTGCCGATTATTTGATCAAGCCGGTAAATCCCAATCAAATCCTACATTCCATTAAAAAACTGATGGACAAAAGCCGTTTGATCACTGAAAAAACCAATCAGAATTATCAAATGGATTTCAGAAACATCAGCAACATGTTGATGGACAATCTCAGTATGGATGAGTGGAAAGATGTATACAACAAACTCATTTATTGGGAACTCGAATTGGGCAAAAGTACTGATAAGAGTATGAATGAGGTTTATGAAAATCAAAAGCGTGAAGCCAATCACAACTTCAGCAAATTCATCACTAAAAACTACATCAACTATTTACAACCTACCGGTGACAATGGCCCTGTAATGAGTCACAACTTATTCAGACGCAAAGTGAAGCCGCATATTGACGAGAAATTACCTGTTTTCTTTGTGTTGATCGATAATTTGAGAATGGATCAATGGAGAACCATTGCACCCATCATCAAAGAGAAATTCAAAATTGAAGAAGAGGATCAATATCTCACCATATTGCCAACTACTACTCAATATTGCAGAAATGCCATATTCAGCGGATTGTTGCCAAGTGAAATTGAAAAAAGATTCCCTGATAAGTGGAGCAATGATGAAGACGAAGGTGGTAAAAATAATTTTGAAGAAGACTTTTTCCGCGACTTATTGTCAAGGTTAAAAATAGGAGGCAAGAGTCACTACACCAAAGTCACCAATCTGGATGGTGGTAAAGCATTGGTGGATAGGATTCCAAATTTGTTTCAAAACGCCATCAATGTCATTGTCTACAATTTTGTAGATGCATTTTCACATGCCAGAACTGATGTTAGCATCATCAGAGAATTAGCAGAAGATGAGGCGGCATACAGATCAGTAACAGAGAGCTGGTTCAAGCATTCACCTCTGTGGGAAGCCTTGCAATTGATCGCTGAAAAGAGATGTAAAGTCATCATCACAACAGATCACGGATCGGTGAGGGTAAACAAACCGGTTAAGATTGTAGGTGATAAAAATACAAACACCAATTTGAGGTACAAGCAAGGTAAGAATTTGACTTACGATCACAAGGACGTATTTGAAATCAAAAAACCAGAATTGGCTTATTTGCCGAAAGTGAATGTTAGTCAGACTTTCGTTGTATGTAAAGAAGACGACTTCTTTGCTTATCCAAACAATTACAATCACTACGTGAATTACTACACCAATACATTCCAGCATGGAGGCATTTCATTAGAAGAAATGATGGTGCCGTTTGTGGTGATGGAATCGAGGTCTTAAATTAACTCTTTTTTATGGGTTAGACTATGAAAGATAAACTGATCCTATTTGTACTTTTCTCACTGAGTTGTACCTCTGTTTTTGCCAGAGGATTTGAACCATTGGGTTCCAAAATGTACATTCTTGAGAACGATGAATTGTATGTTTGGGACACTGTGAAAAAAAAGACAGTGAAAAATTTCAGAGTGGCCCAAGACACCCATTGTGTAAACAGTTTGGTGAGAACGGAGTTGTCAAATTTAAGTTTCAATTCATTCAATCATGATACAATAGCAAAATCCATATCCAAAATGCATTGTATGGGTTTGGTTGTTTATAAAAATGAAGTGATGGTTACAGTTCGATACATCATAGCCAAATTGAATTTAAACTACCGATATGCCTTATTGAAGTTCAATCCTCAATTAATATTATTGAATCAGTACATAGTGGTTAAAAACGAAGATAACTGTCAATATTTTGGGTTTATCTCCTATTCGTCGCCGGAGTTTAAATCGGGCAATGAGTTTTTTTATCCCAATTACAGAAACACTAACATTTATTTGGATGGATTTGCATTGGATGACAAGTCGCATAAAATCGAACTGACAAGTTTGGGGCAAGAGGCCATACAGCATTCAAACATCAATTTATTTGTTTCCAGAGACCAGCTCTTAAATCCAATAGTGAACACTGTTGGCAATGCTCATTATAACTGGGTTTACGAATATCCTTATCCTGTGGTTTATGATCGCAATGGCAAAGCAACAGATCCATTTGGATTGGTGAAATTGAAGGACAGTTTATCTTCAAATGAGACAATGTTTGTTGTCAATTTGAGGTCTTTTGATCCATATATTTTTAAGGAGAGGACAAAAAATGTAGTCATTTGCAGTCAGCAAAGAGGACAATATTTAATGATGATGTGCACTGATTCAATTGAGAACAGCGCCATTTTAATGAGAATTGATCTTGAAACCGGAAAGGTAATAAAGCAAAAAGTAGAAATAGAGATTGGTGAAAATCAATTTAAATTCATTGGCGATCGCTTGTATATGGTAAAAAGAGAAGGAAAGAGTTTCCATGTCACTTATAAATTCTTAGAAGAATTGATGAATCCTTAAAAACAAATCTAAAACGCTAAAAGCATAAGATTTATTGGACAGGAATTTGAAATAGGTTCATTGAAAATAATGATAATTGTTGGAGTACTTATGGTCGTTTAATAGGTATGAGAACTTTATTCAAAATCGGAATAGTCGTTTTATTGTTGGTAGGAATCAGCAGTTGCGGCGGCAGCAGAAGTATGGCTGGAAGTGGCAGTAAACGTTCATGTGCCAATAATTTTTAAGCATTGTAAAAGGGCGATCAAGCTGGTTTTTGAATGGGATTTGTATTGATTTTCAATTATTATGTGTTTTTTTACAAATAATTTTGAATATAAGACTTGAATTCCTATCTTTGCACCCTCAAAAATTGAAAAATCATGGCTGTTACTAGACTTAAAAGAAAAGACAGAAGGAATAAAGAAATGACACGTGTTAGGAAAACAAACCTTAAAAACGTGAACAAAATGCTTTACATTCAATCACCCTACAAAGGTGAATCAGGTATTGTACTTGAGGATCAAGCATAATTCCATCCATTTAATCGATATTAGAAACCCGTCCTTTATAGGTCGGGTTTTTTGTTTTGTGCCGGTTCCAGTTAATTCATTTAGTTTGAGATTGATTCTCTAAACTGAGTCATACCGCAAGAGGTGCATAGAAATGAATTTGAAAAAACTAACCCACAGTAGGTACAAATGCAAACTTTAAATTTTACATTTGCAACCTAAACATCATTAATTAGCAAATCATGAACAAAATTAAAGTAGCCAATCCGGTAGTTGAATTGGATGGTGATGAAATGACACGTATCATTTGGAAGTTCATCAAAGACAAATTGATACTTCCTTATTTGGACTTAGACATTAAATACTACGACTTGGGAATGGAGCATCGCGATGCCACAAACGACCAAGTGACTGTCGATGCAGCTGAAGCTATAAAAAAATACAGTGTGGGCATTAAATGTGCCACCATCACGCCTGATGAAGCGCGTGTAAAAGAATTCAATCTCAAACAAATGTGGAAATCACCTAACGGAACCATTAGAAACATTTTGGATGGAACTGTTTTCCGTGAGCCTATCGTTTGTAAAAACGTACCGCGTTTGGTGCCAAACTGGACAGCCCCAATTTGCATAGGTCGTCATGCTTTCGGTGATCAATACCGCGCTACAGATTTCGTTACCAAAGGCAAAGGTAAATTGACCGTTAAATTTGAAGGTGAAGATGGTACAGTTCAAGAATTTGAAGTGTTCAATTTCAAAGGAGATGGCGTTGCATTGACCATGTACAATACAGACGAATCCATCAAAGGATTCGCTCATTCATGTTTCAATACTGCTTTGCAAAAAGGATGGCCTTTGTACTTGTCTACAAAGAATACCATTTTGAAAAAATACGATGGCCGTTTCAAAGACATTTTTGAAGAAATATACAATGCTGATTACAAAGCTAAATTTGAAGCAGCAGGTATTGTATATGAACACAGATTGATCGATGACATGGTGGCATCTGCATTGAAATGGAATGGTAACTTTGTTTGGGCTTGTAAGAACTATGATGGCGACGTACAATCAGATACTGTAGCTCAAGGTTTCGGTTCATTGGGATTGATGACTTCAACATTGGTAACTCCGGATGGAAAGATCATGGAAGCTGAAGCAGCTCACGGAACTGTCACTCGTCACTACCGCGATCACCAGGCAGGTAAACCAACTTCTACCAATCCAATTGCATCAATTTTTGCATGGACCAGAGGTTTGGAGTTCAGAGGTAAACTCGATGGCAACCAAGAGTTGATCAACTTCTGCAACACACTCGAAAAAGTTTGCGTAGAGGTAGTAGAAAGCGGAAAAATGACCAAAGACTTAGCAGTGTGTATCCATGGCAACAAAGTGAACCATGGAGAACATTACTTGTACACAGAAGAGTTCTTGGACGAATTGGACAAAGGTTTAAAATCCAAATTGGGACAAACAGCATAATTGCTGAACAATACATTGAGAAACCCGCCCATAAAGGCGGGTTTTTTTATGATTAATTTTAACCTATTTGATTTAGAATTCTATTTCAACAGATGATTTTGAAACGAAGATTAAGGTTTGAACAGCTAAAGAGAACTTATGAAGTTAGTTGTTGTCATTGAGTACATATTGATTTCTAAACGACAAGATTATTCTTTTTATTCTTTCGTCGAAAACAATTTACCTATCTACTAATAGGTAGTATCTTTGCACAAGATCAAAATGACCACCAGAAAAGAAATCATACAGTTGGCAGATGGCCTCATCAGAGCAAAGGGCTACAATGCCTTTAGTTTCTATGATATCTCTAAAGCAGTTGGCATTAAAACTGCTTCTATTCATTATCATTTTCCAAGCAAATCAGATTTAGGCGTTGCAGTTGTCGACAGGCAATTGGAGACGCTCAATGAATTGATTTTAAAATCTGAGAAATGGACACCATTGAAGAAATTGGATCAATTGATCAACATTTATTCAAAGATCATGGATGACGATAAAGTTTGTTTGGTTGGATCATTGTCTACTGATCTCAATACTGTGGATGAGTCCATTCGCAAGCACTTGAAAGTATTTGCAGAACAAATGCTTGAATGGGTCAGCAAATTTTTGGAAGAGGGCAGAGAGCAAGGTGTTTTCCATTTTGAAGGATTGCCCAGAACCAGAGCCATTATGATCATTGGAAATTTGTTGGCCATTGTACAACTATCGAGATTGACGGATAAACGAGATTTTAAAAAAGTAACATCCACCATTAAAAAGGATTTAATCACAATATGAAAAGAGTAGTAATAACAGGTGTAGGTGCCATCACCCCATTGGGTAACGATGTGCAAACGTTTTGGCAAAATCTGATCCAAGGGGAAAGTGGGGCAGGACCAATCACCAAATTTGATACCACACAATTTAAAACAAAGTTTGCATGCGAGGTCAAAGGTTTTGATCCTTTGAGCGCAGTCGAAAAGGCGGAATCTCGAAAGTATGATCCATTTACCCTTTATGCCTTGGCCTCTGTTAAAGAAGCGGTAGAGCAAGCGGGTATAGACTTTGGTCTGCTAAATCGCGATAGAATTGGTGTTATATGGGCTTCGGGTGACGGAGGCGTTTCCACATTCGAGGAGCAATTCGGAGAGTATAAAATGGGCAATGGTGTTCCGAGGTTCAATCCATTTTTTATACCTAAAAGGATCATCAATATTGCATCGGGCATAATATCCATTAAGTATGGTTTAAGAGGGGTGAATTATACCACTGCGGCTGCATGTTCAGCCAGTAACACTTCCATCATCGATGCTTTTAATTACATTCGTTGGGGCAAGGCTGATATGATCATTACCGGCGGTTCAGAGGCATCTATCACAGAAACATCGATCGGAGGTTTTAACGCTTCAAGAGCTATGTCACTCAACAACGAAAATCCCAGGAAGGCGTCAAGACCATTCGATGTTTCGCGAGACGGATTTGTATTGGGAGAGGGAGCCGGAGCATTGGTGTTGGAGAGTTATGAACATGCCATTTCAAGAAATGCAAACATACTGGCAGAAATAGTTGGTGGTGGACTGGCAGCAGATGCTTATCACCTTACCGGTACACATCCTGATGGTGATGGTGCATTTTTGGGGATGAATCTGGCATTAGAGGAAGCCGGCATTCGACCCGATCAGGTAGATTACATCAATGCTCATGCAACATCTACTCCAATGGGA
>DASWYG010000309.1:0-1531 GCA_036405075.1 Bacteroidia bacterium
ATAAGCTCCTGTTCAGTTTTTTCGCTTTTCTGACACATACAATGATTCCAATCAATCTTAGTATGAGTGATGGTATTAAAAAAAATTGAGGTCCTTCTTCCATATAGTATATAAATAAATGTTTTTTTGAATTGCCTTTTCAACGCACTCCCAATATTCCCAATCCGGGTTCGAGATCCGTTCTTACTTCTAAATTGCTGGGGTCAACACTCCAATTTGCCGCCACTTGCATCACAAATGATTCATTTGGCCAAACGATGTCCTCACGATCAAAATAGTTTTCATCTTTCGCTTCTTCTGAAAATGTATTGACCAAGTTAACAGATTTTTCAAAATCTGTGACTTCTCCTTCAATGGCGATGTTCTGACCCGATTCTCCCAAATAACTGTATATCCTCTTTACAACACCGGCCCTGGCTTTCATCCAACTGTGGAATTCAACCACCCTATGTGTACAGAAGAATTGTGCTTCCTCAAATGTTCGACTCAGTGTCTCTAACAAATTTTTTACTTCCTTTACTGAAGCTTCACTATCTCCTGCTGGTAATTCAGAACTGCATACAAGGGTCCAACCATCAATAGCCGGAGTTACAAAGACATTGCCTCTATAAGCTTTTTGTATGCCTACTTGCCAATTACAAACTTCAATGTTCTTTAATTGCATCAGCTCAGCTACTTTTTGTTTATCGTCAGTTTTAACAGCAAACCACATACTTTTGTAGCCAAAGCTAAGCGGAAGGTCCGGTATAGTTTGCTCAACTGCCGAAGCTGTTGATACTTTAGCGTCAGACAACACACTTTCCTTTTTTTTCTTGCTGAAATACCAGAAAAGAAAAGCACCTAAGATGAAACCAATAATAACCATACTTTAGTTTTTTGAGACTGAATCTTTAAATTCAAGAGTAGAAGTTAGTAATGAATGTAACAAATGATTAAAGTACAAACAGATTGAAAACTTTAAAATATTTTAGTCCAAGAACACTCTACAACTTTTTAATCAACTGCATTAGGCAATTTGAACACCAAGATCTGCAAATTAAGACCTCCATTGAAATTTTCTTTTTTGTAATAAGGTGTTATGTCACCTTCAAGTTCGACATTCTCAGGCATTTTTATTGGGATGATCAAATAGTCACCGTAAACGCACCAATTGCTCTCAATGTTTAGAAGAGTATATTTAAAATTGGTCAGTTTTAATATGTCAATTTTTTGACAAACCTCTCTATTATTCAGTATTAAATTACCTAAATGCAGTACCCATTTTTTAGTAACTTTGTTATATTTCCAAACATCCAAATATGAAGTTATTTTTCTTGAAGATTTTACATATTGACATGGCTCCGACTTGCCATAATGCAAAATATACAGAATTGAATCTCCGCTAGCGCGAATGGATTGGAGTCGATAGTTCTTAAAACAGTGCTGATCAAGTGAGTCAAATAGATAGGCTTTTGAGTTTATTCTATATTTTGAATAAATATTTCTAACGAAATCCCCTGAAATGTATGCGCTGGTATCCAAATGTCTGTAA
>DASWYG010000310.1:0-18473 GCA_036405075.1 Bacteroidia bacterium
TGGGCCACCAATCCCTGTTGGTAGTTCCTTCAATTGGTTTGGTTTCATTTTTCATGTTTGTTTCTTCTGTTTTAATTGAATCTTCGAAAGTGCCTCCACCGGAGTGAAATGGACATTTGGACACATCACCCGAGAAATGCTGAGCCTGAATAGCTCCTGTACCCATAGTACCGAGTACAAAAAACAGTTGTTTGATGCTGAAAAGTTTCATAAGCTGTTGGATTTGTTCGTTTGCAAAACTAAGTACCGATACTTCTTGATGAACATCGATATTTTCAATTGATTATTGTGTTTATCTATATTATGTCAATTTAATATAATTTTAATCAATATATAATATTGAATATTGTCAACTTATTTGACCAAATAAATCATAAATACATAGCATCAAGCTAATAAACATGTACCAAACCCAATTACTTGGTTTTTTAAACGAAACCCAATTACTTAGTTTTAATGAAAATGTGTTTGGTGTTTTTATTGGCCGTTTCCCTTTCATCGATCAAGAATTTACCTGTGCTTTTAATCAATGGCAAAAGCTTCTGAAATCCATAGTTTCTAGGATCAAAATCAACTTTTTTCTTTAATAAAAAACTACCGAGTTCACCTAAGAAAGTCCAGCCGCTCTCATCTGCTAAATCAGAAACGCTTTCTGTGAGCAGTTTGATCAATCCATGATCTACTTTGCTGACAGTATTCTTCTCTATTTTTTTCTCCGAAGGCTTATTTGATTTCTTGGCTTCTTTGACAACAGGTGCCTTTAAAATTTCAATGTATATGAACTTGTCACAGGCAGTTATAAATGGCAATGGTGTTTTCTTCTCTCCTATACCTATCACTTTCATACCCGCTTCCCTCAATCGGGTTGCAAGGCGTGTAAAATCGCTGTCGGATGAAACAATACAGAAACCATCCACTTTGCCTGAATACAATATGTCCATGGCATCAATGATCAGCGCACTGTCGCTCGAATTTTTACCTGAAGTGTAACTGTATTGTTGTATGGGTGTAATGGCATTTTCAAGCAACACATTTTTCCAACCCGAAGCCGTGGGTTTTGTCCAATCGGCATATATGCGTTTAATGGTAGGTGTGCCGTTCTTGGCAATTTCCTCTAACATTTCCTTTACTGAGGCATGGGGCACATTGTCAGCATCTATCAACACTGCAAGTCTGAGGTCATTCATAATGTTTATAATTTTTTGATTGGTTTTAGAGTACCTGATCCTATTGATTTCGAAACTTTAATCTTCGAACAAAGATAGGAACTTCCGATACAGAACCATTAATTTTAATATCAGAACTTCAATTCCATTTGACCATCTGAGGCCAACATCTCCCATTGATTCACGAGTTTTTTATAGGTTTCGCGTATATCAATGATTTGTTGTTCATTCAATTCTATTGGAGGCAGATTTGAATCTGTTTGTTGAATCACTTCATTCAACACCTGATTAAAATCATCGAATTTGCCTTGTGACCATTCAATCAAAACCAAATTGGCCATATTTTCAGCATACCAGGCTTCGTTAGAAACAAATAGCCTGTCCCTCACTTCCTTGACTAAAAACTGCTCCGGATCTACACCACTTTTGATCATGCCCCAAAAAGCAGTGGTATAACCCAGATTCGTTTCTATGGCGTAGTGACTCAAATCGTGAAGAATCAAAAAATCATCTGCATCTACCCAATGCAAATCTTTACCTTCACGTTGATAGGTGATGATGTGTTTTTTACCTTGTCGCTTTTTAAATGTGATTTGCATTTGGGCAGTTCAAAAATAATCCGATTAATCTACATTGGAAAAACAACTTTAAACTCTTTATCTACTCGACAAAAAACAGCAACTATTCAAACCTCTCGCCACCATTTGTCAAAAACTTGATCTGTTGCATTCAAATCCACTTTTTCGCCAATCTTTGGTGTTAACAATTTCATGTTCACAGCTTCATTGTTCTTTGTGATCATTTCAAATGGTTCCTGCCAAGTGTGGTTGCTCAATGAAAACTTACCAGAATGTACAGGCAAAAGTTGATTGGCTCTTAATTCGGTTGCAGCCTTTAATATTTCTTCCGGCAACATGTGAATGTATCGCCAATTGGCATCGTACTGACCGTTTTCCAATATCGCCAGATCAAATGGGCCAAATCTCTCCCCTATCCTTGCAAAATGCGTATCATAACCACTGTCGCCTCCAATGAAAATTTTTTTAGATGGTGTCTTCAATACAAATGACATCCACAAGGTTTGATTGCGGGTCAATCCCCTTCCCGAAAAATGTCTTGCAGGCACGGTGTCAACATTAAAACCTCTGAACAATTCGAAACCCTCATTCCAATCTTTTTCTATGATCATGCCTTCGTCATATCCCCAGCGCTCTAAATGTTCGCCAACGCCCAATCCACAAACCACTTTTCCAACTTGAGGTCTGATGGCTTTAACGGTTTCATAGTCCAAATGGTCCCAATGATCATGGGTAATGAACAAACAATCTATCTCAGGCAAATCCTGCCATCTGTAATTGTTAGTTCCTTTAAAAGCCTTGGTTCCAAAAGGCAAAGGCGATGCTGATCCACATAAAACCGGATCAACAAGAAAATTCTTTCCATCTAACCTAAAAAAGTATGATGAGTGACCAAACCAAATCAATACATTTTCATCCTGCTTCAAATTCTTCAGATCTGTTTTTATTGCCGGAAGAGGTTTAACCGGAATTTTTCCGGGATGTTCTTTGAATAAGAAATTGAACAACACTTCTGAAAAGCTCACACCTTCAGTCAGGCTAGGTGTGTGATTGACATTTTGAAATTGTCCATCTCTGAAATTAGGTGAAGCTGTTATTTTCTCCTTCCTCTTATTACCTGGTAAACGTCCAAATTTTGGGGTATGCAGAAAGACAATGATGAACAAGGTCAACAGGATGATGATTTCAACTAGAATGATCATTTTTTTTGAATTGGTTCACGAAATTATTACCCTTCATTCAATAAATATGCACCTAACGTCCAAATTGCCTTTGTTTCGATGAATTCAACAAAGTAACAATTTGCACAATCGATTCAAAAGATTAATTTTGAACAAACATGAAACATAGGACCTTCATTCTATTGTTTATATCCCTATCTGTTTTTGATTCAAAAGCTGACTCACTGCAAATGAAAATCAAAACAGCTTCCAGCATCAAGCTGGATTTGGTTTCTGTCTATTATACCTTTTTTGATGTGAGAAAGCAATTGAGGTTTGGTGTTGAATATCAACCGGCGACTTATAGAAAAATAACTCCCGTCTACCATTTGGATGCTGGCCTATTCGACAGATATAAATTCAATAAGTACTTCGACTTTTTCAATACTTCCGGTGGCATGTACCACATAGAAACAAATGTCAGAACCATTGGATTTCACTTTATATCTGGCATAAAATACAATGTGAAACCTGCACTTAACAAGAAATACACCTTATTTCTATCCATACAAAATGACCTTAATTGTTTTAAAAAAGACATACAAACACAAAACTCTAAAACCTATGCATCAACGAAAGATTCGGAAAACCAAATCAGAATGGGGCTTGGACCCGAAATGGGTTTGTATTGTCATCTGAAAAATAAATTTTCACTAGAGCTAAAAACTGCCTTTTTTCTCAAATTATTTACCCTAAAATCCAAACAAGATTCACCTGATATAAAACCATACAAGGCAGTTTGGTATGACACCTATCACACCTTTTGGATCATTCCCAGAATTAACATTTGCTATGATTTGCATTAAAGATCCAATTTATATCATCCTACTAATTGTTTGCTTTGCTTGCGAAAACAAAGACATACAAAACGACGATACACGATTGGGTTCAAAGGTGATGATTATTGGGCACATGGGTATGGGTGTCTATTATTCCTGGCCTGGCAACTCTTTAGAATCCCTTCGCACCACCCTTGATATTGGTTGTGATGGCACCGAAATGGATGTTCAGATCACCGCCGATTCCATATTGGTGGCTTATCATGACGGAGACCTTAGTTCTCAAACAAACTGCGATGGAAAGATACATGAAATGACTTGGGATCAAATCAGCAATTGCCGTTATGATCAAAACATCAATTCAAGCAAATTGATTCGGTTGGAAGACCTGTTTTCTTCAATTCAAAACATCGAAAACTATTACTTCAGTTTGGATTGCAAGGTTGATGCACCAATGGCCGACCCGGTGCCCTATAAATTAAGATTTTTGCGAGCCATACAGCGAATATGCATCAAATACAATATTGAGAAGAATGTATTCATTGAAGGACCGAAAAATTTTCTAATGCTAACCAAACAAATGAATCTAAAAAACCCATTGTTTTTATTGACCATTCATGAAGATTCGCCCGCTGATACAGCACTATCGCACAATTTATTCGGCATCAGCATACCATATCAACAAGGAGTAGAACTATTTGAACATTCAAGTTTACTTCATATAAGAACAATGGTTTGGGCGCCTTCAAACTATTATCAAAACAAATCGGCCCTGGAAAAAAAGCCCGATATCATTCAAACCGACGACCCCATCAGTTTACTAAAACTAACCAACCGTTTCAACTATGAATCGGTTAGACCCTAAAAATAGTTAATGAATATCTCTAAGAAAACGAATGAAATATTCGGTCAAGCTGCCTCCAAACCTTGGGTTGATCTCGAATATCTTTGGAACACCTTTGATCTCTTTATAGTTGAAACAACAAATACCCTCATAACCCATTGTATTCAACACTTCTGAAAACTGTTTTAAATGCGGATTTGTGGTAATATATTTACAAATGTATTTGTCTTTACCTTTTACATAGCTGCCGGTTTCAAACAAATAACAAATATTAACTGCCGACACAATTTTACCATCTTTAAACAAAACATGAGTTGCATATTCCCTTCTTCCGGGTAAAAATTCTTCAACTTGATAAGATGGATCAAAGATCTTACTTCCCAAAAGGTTCAAATCGTTTTGATTGCTTACCATATAGGTTTCAACGCCACCCTCATCCATTTTTTTCTTCAACACATAGGGAAATTTGCCCAGATCAGGCAGCTTATGGCTAGGCACCAAATTGCCGAATCCGTTATTCACCATAAACTCATTGAACAAGCCTTTGTTATGACAAATTTCAAAGGCTGAATCGCTTGGAACTGGAACCATGTTCCTTTTAAATTTATCCTTATTACGACTGTAAATTTTGAGATCGTTTATGGTCAATGGCACTACCAGTTGTTCATTGTAATCAATGTTCTCAATGTCTTCAAATTGAACTTGAATACCACTGGCTTTCAAATGCTTAATGAGAATTTCATCCCATTCAAATTTCTTAGTAAAAACAACTTTTTTGATCTTATTTGACTTAAGATTGTAAAGCAGATTTTCTTTCAATTGAAAAACCTTTTTTAGTATCAAAGCATAAACCTTAAAATAGGTTTGAAAAATAAAACGAATAGGGCCTAACAATACCAACCTGTTTAACCATAAACTCAATATCGGAACATATATGTGATGGTGTTTAGGAAGAACTGAAATGATGTGTAAATTCATATTTGTGTATGACAAAAATAACTAATTTTTAAATCATTTGCTCCAACATTCAATTAATTAACATTTGGCCATTTGTAAAAAAACTCAAAACCAAACAAATTAAGGACTTTGAGCACTTTAAGAAAATCAAAAAAATAAAGATGATGTGCACAGGAATAATGCTTCATTGACATAAAACATGAATTACTTTTGAGATACGTTACAGTCTCTTTATTTTTGCGCCAATGTTGAAACAAATTATTGAATGCGTACCAAATTTCAGTGAAGGTAATAATCCTGAAATCATCAAACAGATCACCAATGCTATAGAAAGTGTTGAAGGTGTAATGTTGTTGCATGTAGATATGGGAAAAGCCACCAACCGAACAGTGGTAACATTTGCAGGCGAACCCGCCAAAGTTGTTGAAGCTGCATTTTTAGGCATTCAAAAAGCTGCCGAATTGATAGACATGAGGCAACATAAAGGCGAACATCCCAGAATGGGCGCTACAGATGTTTGTCCTTTGGTACCGGTATCAGGTATAAGCATGGAAGAATGTGCAGAATGGTCAAAAGTATTGGGTAAAAAAGTAGGAACTGAACTTAAAATCCCGGTTTACCTTTACGAAGAAGCACAAAGCAATAAAAACAGATCAAATCTGTCCATTATCAGAGGTGGAGAATATGAAGGATTTGTAGAAAAAATAAAACTCCCGGAATGGCAACCTGATTTCGGTCCTGCTGAATTGCCATTGAAACACGGCGCTACTGTTATTGGCGCCAGGGATTTCTTAATTGCTTACAACATCAATCTCAACACAAAATCAACCCGTATTGCCAATAGAATCGCTTTTGATGTTCGTGAAGCCGGAAGAGTGAAACGTGAAGGTAATCCAATAAGTGGCAAAGTGGTTACTGATGCCAATGGAGAACCTGTAAGAATACCGGGAACATTGAAATCTGTTAAAGCCATTGGTTGGTACATTGAAGAATATGGCATGGCTCAAATCAGCATGAACCTCACCAATTACAAAATTACCTCTGTGCACCAGGCATTTGATGAAGTTTGCAGAAAAGGTGAAGAAAGAGGTGTAAGAGTTACCGGTAGCGAATTGGTTGGATTGGTTCCTCTTCAACCATTGTTGGATGCCGGAAAACACTACTTAGGCAAGCAAGGCAGAAGCAAAGGTGTAAGTGAAAGTGAACTCATAGAAATTGCTGTTCAATCGCTTGGATTGAATCAATTGGGTGTATTTAATCCTGAAGAAAGAATCATTGAGTATGTATTGAAAGATAAATCCAAAAAACGACTCATAGACATGACCGTTTCTGCATTTGTCAATGAAACAGCATCAGAAAGTCCGGCCCCGGGCGGTGGATCTGTTAGTGCTTTATGTGCTGCGTTAGGTATTGGATTGGGCTCTATGGTGGCCAATTTAAGTGCTGATAAAAGGGGCTGGGAAGACAAAACTGAAGCATTCAGTCAACAAGCAGAAAAAGCTCAGGCCATTAAAGAAGAATTGCTCTATCTGATAGATGAAGACACCAATGCTTTCAATGCGATCATGAACGCATTCCAATTGCCTAAATCAAACGATGATGAAAAAGCATTGCGCTCAAAAGCGATTGAAGAAGCTTCTGTTTATGCTACCGAAATTCCTTTGAAAACCATGAAGGTTGCATTCAGCAGCATAAGCATTTTAGAAGACATGGTGATCAATGGCAACCCAAACAGCATCACCGATGCAGGTGTAGGATTGCTTTGCATTAAAACTGCCGTAAGAGGTGCTTATTTCAATGTGATGGTAAATGCAAAAGGATTAAAAGACAAAGAAAAAGCTGCAAAATTTGCATCTGAGGCCAAAGCTCTGTTGCAAGAGAACCATTCAAAAATAGATGCCGTACTGGCACATGTAGAAAAAGCGATCGCTTTCTAAACATTTGAAACACTCATCTGTTTATTGGTTATGGCCATTTACAGAATCGATACCGTACAAGACATTCCCATCAGTTTAGAAAAAGCCTGGGATTTTCTTTCTTCACCTTATAACCTCAAAACCATAACACCCCCCGGAATGGGCTTTGAAATCATCAATGGCGTTGGACCAACAGAAAAAATGTTTGCCGGTCAGGTTATAGTTTATAAGATCACACCAATACCCGGATATCGAACAGAGTGGGTCACTGAGATCACTCATGTTAAAGAAGGTTCCTATTTCATAGACGAGCAAAGGTTTGGACCATACAGCCTCTGGCATCACAAACATCAGTTGACTGTTATTGATGGCGGTGTTCGTATGGAAGACACCATTCATTACAAAATCCCATTTGGAATTTTAGGTCGAATCATGAATGCCTTGTTCATCAAAAAACAATTGAAAACCATTTTCGATTTCAGGCACAGCAAATTGGAATCACTCTTTGGAAAAATGAAGTGATTTGAACTACCTTTGATGTACATTTTAAACGAATGGACATCGAACAATTCAGATCATACTGCCTGCACATGCCCGGCTCAACCGAAGACACTCCTTTTGGCCCGGACACTTTGGTTTTTAAAGTCAAAGGTAAAATGTTTGCACTATGCAGCATCGATGAATTTGGTAGTGTAAACCTCAAATGCGATCCGGAAAGATCCATTGAATTGCGAGAAAAATTCCCTCAAATTACACCGGGCTATCACATGAACAAACAACATTGGAACTCCGTTGTATTGGAAGGATTACCGCACGATTTTATCAAAGAATTGATTCGCCATAGTTACAGTCTGGTGAAAGACAGCTTGAGCAAAAAGCTTCAAAAGGAAATTGAACTTGGTATTTAATTGAATTAACCTTAAAATTGAACACTTATATTTGAATTGAAATGAGTAAAACAGCGTATGTATTTCCGGGACAAGGTGCCCAATTTGTAGGAATGGGTAAAGACCTCTACGACCAACACGAAATTGCCAAAACCATGTTTGCAAAAGCAGATGAAATATTAGGCTTCAGCATTAGCAATGAAATGTTCAATGGAACCGATGAAGGTCTTAGACAAACAAAGATCACTCAGCCGGCCATTTTCATTCATTCGGTAATAGCTGCCAAATGTTTAGGAGATGATTTCAAACCAGATATGGTAGCTGGTCACAGTTTGGGCGAATTTTCAGCTTTGGTTGCTAATGGCACCCTTACTTTTGAAGATGGATTGAAATTGGTTTATCAAAGGGCTATGGCCATGCAGGAAGCCTGTGAATTAAAACCTAGCACTATGGCCGCAGTACTTGGATTGGATGATGCTAAGGTTGAAGAAATTTGTGCTCAGATCACTTCAGGAATTGTTGTTCCTGCCAATTACAATTGCCCGGGTCAACTGGTCATTTCAGGTGATATAGAAGCCATTAACGAGGCATGTGAAAAACTAAAAGCCGCAGGCGCTAAAAGAGCATTGGTACTTCAAGTGGGAGGTGCATTTCACTCTCCATTGATGAAACCGGCCGAAGAAAAATTAGCATCTGCAATTGAGAACACACATTTTAGTCAACCAACTTGTCCGGTTTATCAAAATGTATCCGCCAAAGCAGAAACAGACCCTCAAACCATAAAAGCCAATTTGCTTAAACAATTAACTGCTCCTGTCAAATGGACACAATGCGTACAATCTATGGTAACTGATGGCGCTGTTAAATTTACAGAACTCGGTCCGGGAAAAGTGCTTCAGGGATTGGTCAAAAAAATTGCACCAACGTCTGAACTTGCCTAATAGAACAAGCATTAACATGAATAAAAAAAGCCTCGAATTTTCGGGGCTTTTTTATTTATCATTAAAATGTATTTAACCATTCCTTGGCTTTTTCCACGTCTGTGAATGCCTTAGCCGGATATGATTTATTGATGTATTTCAAATAGAAGTTGGTGATCATTTTCTGTGTAAAACTATGAACCACTAAAGCTTCGGCAATCACCTGATCTTTCAATCGCTCATTTTCTTTTAATCCATAAGCCCTTGCTTCTTTAGTGATATCTGTTTTCTTTCCACTGATTACCAATCGCTTTAATTTTCTTCCATTGGTAAATGCCTCAGTTTCCTCAAACGATTGAATGATTTTTTCAAGGTCTAGAAAAACATTGTCATCAAATGTAATTTCAAGTATATCCTCACTGATCATTCTGATCGACTTCTGTACCTTCACAATAAAATATTTTTTTAGATTTCGGCCGCAAAGTTAACAAATCCGCTCGAAATATTAAAGAAACAAAGTCTAAGTTATTAAATAAAACCAACAATCGCTTCAATTTTCTTAAATTGAAACATAAATCAGACCCTCACACCTGAAAATCGTACATTATTTCTTGCCTTGTGCGTCTAAGACAGCAACGGCAACCATATTGACTATTTCTCTCACACTACTGCCTAGCTGCAAGAAATGCACTGACTTTTCAAAACCTAAAAGCACCGGTCCCATACTCTCTGCACCGGCAAAGGTTTGAGCAAATTTATATGCAATGTTACCTGCTGCCAGATTAGGGAAAATAAAGGTATTGACTTCTTTATCTACCAAAGAACTGAAAGGAAAATTCTCCTTCAACATTTCATTGTTCATAGCAAAATTGGCTTGAATATCACCATCGATAATGATCTCAGGATTGTTTTTGTGCAAACGGGCAACTGCTCTTGAAACCTTTTCAGGTACCTCTCCTTTTGCACTTCCAAAATTGCTGTAACTCAACATGGCCATTACTGGTTTTACACCCAATTTCATTACTTCAGCATGAGTCATTTTAGCAATTTCCACCAATTCTTCTTCGGTAGGATCAATGTTTACAGTTGTATCAGCAAAGAAGAACGGTCCTTTTTTGGTCATGATGATGTACATGCCAGCTATTTTACTGATGCCATTTTCTCTTCCAACAATCTGCATTGCGGGTTTCAAAGACTTAGGATAATTCTTCGTTAAACCCGAAATAAATGCATCACATTCTCCCTCTTTCACCATCATACATCCAAAGTAATTTCGGTCGCGCATGAGTTTTATGGCTTCATAGACATTAACACCTTTCCTTTGTCTGGAAGCAAAGAATTTATTGCCATATTCTTCGCGTTTAGCATCCTCTACCAATGGATCTATGATTTTAACATCGCCCAGATCAATACCATTCTCATCCATCATGGAAACGATCTTTTCTTTGTTGCCAAGCAATACAGGAATCGCTATACCCTCCTCTTTTACAATTTGAGCTGCTTTTAGTATCTTGATGTTATCAGCCTCAGCAAAAACAACCTGTTTTGGTTGCTGTCTGGCTTGGGTCATCATCCTTCTGATGAATTTATTATCGAGACCCAAACGGTTTCTCAATTCCAATTTGTAGGCGTCCCAATCCTCTATATTTTTTTTGGCAACACCACTGTCAATAGCTGCTTTTGCAACTGCCGGACTTACTGTTTCTATGAGTCTCGGATCTATTGGTTTCGGTATGATGTAATTTCTACCAAATTCAAGAGCTGTTTCATTGTATGCGCGCATAACAGATTCCGGAACCGGTTCTTTAGCCAAATTGGCTATTGCTTTTACAGCAGCCAGTTTCATTTCCTCATTGATCTTGGTAGCCCTTACATCCAATGCTCCTCTGAATATGAATGGAAAACCCAATACATTGTTTACTTGATTGGGATGATCACTGCGACCAGTCGCCATGATGATGTCTTTTCTTGCATCAATAGCTGCTTGATAAGAAATTTCAGGATCAGGATTAGCCATTGCAAACACAATGGGATCCTTTGCCATACTTCTGATCATATCTTGTGACAGTATATTTGCCTTTGAAAGTCCAACAAAAACATCAGCATCTTTCAATGCTTCTTCCAGTGTATTGAACGGTGTGTCATTGACAAAAAACTGCTTATAATTGTCTAAATCATTTCTGCTCTTGTTCAAAGAACCTTTGCTGTCAAACATGATGATGTTTTCTTTTTTTACACCCAAAGCAATGAACAGTTTACTGCAACTCATTGCACTTGCACCGGCTCCGTTCACAACCATTCGAATGGAACCTATTGGTTTTTCGACCAATTCAAGAGCATTCAGGAGAGCGGCACCACTGATGATGGCAGTTCCATGCTGGTCATCGTGCATGATAGGAATTTTCAATTCATCCCTCAATCTTTGCTCAATTTCAAAACATTCAGGTGCCTTAATGTCTTCAAGATTGATTCCTCCAAATGTTGGTTCCATAGCTTTCACGCAATTGATGAAAGCGTCTACATCTTTCGTGTTCAACTCAATATCAAATACATCAATATCTGCAAATATCTTGAATAAGACACCTTTACCTTCCATCACCGGCTTAGATGCTTCCGGACCAATATCACCTAAACCCAATACAGCCGTACCATTACTGATAACAGCTACTAAATTTCCTTTAGCAGTATACTTGTAAACATCATCCGTATTCTCTGCAATTTTTAGACATGGCACTGCTACACCGGGCGAATAAGCCAAACTAAGATCTCTCTTTGTTTGTGTCGGTTTGGTAGATATAACTTCTATTTTCCCAGGTCTGCCCGAACTGTGATAGTCTAAAGCATCCTTTTGTAATTTCGAATTTGACATAATGGACTTGCGAAGTAAGACAATATTTTTAGAAATTCAACGGCTAAAAACTTTTCTTTACCTTGACCTTAATCACTTTTATCGAAGTATTGACGTTTATTTCAGAATATTGAAATCATATCACAAAAAATATGTAATTTTACCTTTTCAAATTAATTTATGAAACCATCAAGTTTTCTTGTACTTTCACTTCTTGTTTTTAGCGCACAAATATCTGTTTGTCAATCTTTTAAAGTAAAACACACTGAGCACAATGCCAATTTGGAATCCGTCGTTTTTTCGTATGACGGAAAGAAAATGGCCAGTGGCGATTGGAATGGTGTAATTAATTTATATACACTCGATTCCAATAAGAATTTTACTTTTTCAAAATCAATTCCCGGACATTATGCAGCAGTAACAACTCTTTCGTTTTCTAAAAACGGAAAATTCTTGGTCAGCAGCAGTAAAGATTTCAGCATTAAAGTTTGGAATCTAGACACAGCAGGAAAAGACAAAACATTCAACTTACACACTCAAAATATAACAGCCGCTTTTTTAGACCCATCTTGCAAATACCTTATTTCTTCAAGTACCGATGGCAGTGTTAAAACCACCAGTGTCCACAACATAAAAAAATCAAGAGAGTTCAAACCCGGCGGACCAGTTACAGATGTAATCATCACCAAAGATTTTAAATACTACTTCGTTGCGCTTAAAGGTGGTGCCATTAAAAAATTTGAAGTTGCCGGCAAAAACCTTGAACAATTGGCTCTGACTGGTCATGCAGATGATGTTAATTCAATAGAATTGTCTCCGGACGAAAAAACATTGGCCAGTGGCTCTAATGATAAAACCATTATAGTATGGGATCTTAGCAATGGAAAAGTCAAAAAGAAACTGATAGGATTCGAATGGAAAGTCACCTCCATCAGCTTCAGTAGCGATGGTAATTACATCATTGGCGGCTGCAACGATGGCATTGTAAAATTATTCGAAATTGAAACCGGCAAATGTTTAAACGATTTCAAAGAATTGGGTAAAAATGCCCGCGATGTTGCCTTTCTCAGAGATGGCTCTCAGGTTGCAGTTGCTACCCACATGGAAGGCGAAAAATTTGGTGCGGTGATATACAACACCGGACTTAGCATTAATGTTGCACCAATAGGTGGCACTAGTACTGATAGCAAAGGGAAAGGATCTAAAGGAACTGCTCCCGCCGCAACGCCAAAACAAGTTAAGAAATCAAATGGATCAAAATAGTATCGAATCAAGCAAAGCCCCTGAACCGGTTGGCTTGTACCCCCATGCAAGAAAAGTTGGAAACCTATTGTTCCTCAGTGGTGTAGGTCCCAGAGAAAGAGGTTCAAAAAAAATACCGGGTGTGGAATTGGATGAAAACAGAAACATCATCTCCTATGACATTGCCACTCAATGCCACAGTGTTTTTCAAAACATCAAATACATTCTTGAAGACAGTGGCAGCTCTTGGGACAAAATCATTGACGTTACAGTATTTCTAACCAATATGAAAGATGATTTTCCAATCTACAATCAAATTTGGGCCGAATACTTTAAAGAAAATCCTCCCTGCAGAACCACCATTGAGATCAATTGCCTGCCTACTCCAATAGCAATTGAATTGAAGGTGATCGCAACAGTATAAAATTCAATTTTAAATTAAACCTTGCCAATAGAAATACACCAATGTGGTGAAAGGCAAGGAAATCAACAAAGCATCAAAACGATCCAAGACACCCCCATGTCCGGGTAAAATATTGCCCGAATCTTTGATGCCATATTCACGCTTTAACATGCTTTCTACCAAATCACCCATGGTACCAAACACCACTGTTAATACCGCAATTATGGCATTGGCTTCATTCGGTATCTCAAATAAATAAGAAAGTAAATAAGACATTGCAATGGTCAATATGGCGGCTCCAATAAACCCTTCCCAGGTTTTACCGGGCGATACTTTTGCAAACATCTTGTGCTTGCCAAAAGCTTTACCACTCAAATAGGCAAACGTATCACTGCTCCAAATCAAAATGAATAAATTTAAAGCCATTCCCGATCCTTTCGCCAATATGCCATTCGCACCAATTGGATCATACACTTGTGTCGAATAATAAAACATTGCCAATGGAACAGGAACATAAAAAACAGCAATGATCATCTGTCCTATCTCATTCCATTGTCTTTGCTTCGAAAACAAAACCGATAATGTCATACAGGCAAAGTACCCGGGCACAATCAACATCAAATAAGCAGGATCATATTTGGAAATGAAATATATCAAGGCTGGTCCAGACAACACGATTAAATAGTGACGCAAACTCAGGTGCTTGTGAAAAACAATATTGAAATACTCATGAACTCCCAATCCCGCAATCAACATCAACAACACCAAAAATGTCCATTGACTGAACAAAGTCATGAAGACAATGAAGGCAACAAAAAATGCCCCTGTGATGGCCCTTTGCAGGAAATTACTCATATTGGATTGGATTTATAGAGGTTGTATTTTTTTATCAATAGTGCAAATATGGCTGCGGTAACAACCATTGTCAAAGCAAGTGTCACAAAATCTGGACTGTATTCATCCTTCACCATTTTACTGGCAATCTCACTCTTTTGAACCACATAATACATCAACAATGAAAACGAATTGTTGATGAAATGCAATGCTATGGGTACATAAATGCTCTTGGTATAATGATACACTTAACCGAATACCATGGCCAAAAACATCATTGGAAGTATTTGTATAAAATTGAAGTGAATTAATGCAAAAATGAATGATGTGATCACAATACCTATATGAACATTTCCAAAAAATTCAATTGCTAATTTTTGAAATACGCCTCTAAAAAATACTTCTTCACAAACAGCCGGTATCAATGCAATGAAAAACATGTTCACCATCAATTCGGAACCGGTGTTCATGTGTGCCAATAGACTTTTTAAATATCCAAGCGTCTTACCCTGCGATATCAAACCTGAAAAAGCTGGTAATTCTGCCAATTTGATGTTGAGTTGATTGAGCCAAGATGAAATGATGATGATGGAAATGAATAAAATTGGTATCAATGGCCAAACAATTGCTGAAATAGGTCGACGAATATTGATGGCTTGTTTAAAGTAATACCTTTTAAAAAGTATAAATAACCAGGCTGAAACAAAAAATCCACCTATAGACGACAAAGCATTGATCCAATAAAAAGCCCTCACATGCGATTTTTGATTAAAATCGTAAGCAGCATTTGTTAAGGTCTTAAAATCTATACCAGATATTAAGGAAACGATAAAACTTGAAGCATAAGTGAATAGGCTGATGCTCAATACAAAAAAGCCGATTAAAATTAATATATCGGCAAAGTATTGCAATCTGTTTTGTTCGGTGTAATTTTGCAAGTCTAAAAAATCTGCACAAATTTGGTAAAAATCGGCAACATCTCACTCGGAAATTTTCCCCTATTACTCGCACCTATGGAAGATGTCAGCGATCCGCCTTTCAGATATTTGTGTAAACAACACGGTGCAGACCTCATGTACACTGAGTTCATCAGTTCGGAAGGACTCATCAGAGATGCCGCTAAAAGTGTACAAAAACTCGACATATTTGAATATGAACGCCCAATTGGCATTCAGCTTTTTGGCGGCGAAACCGATAGTATGGTAGAAGCAGCTCAAATTGCCGCAGCAGCAAAACCCGATCTGATTGACATCAATTATGGATGCCCGGTTAAAAAAGTTGTTTGTAAAGGTGGTGGAGCAGCCATTTTGCAAAACATCCCAAAAATGGTGTCCATGACCAAAGCAATAGTAGACAGTACTGAGCTTCCTGTAACTGTTAAAACCAGACTGGGTTGGGACGACAAAACAAGAAACATAGAAGAAGTTGCTGAAAGACTTCAGGACATAGGCATAAAAGCTCTTACCATTCACGGTCGCACCAGAGTTCAATTGTACAAAGGTGAAGCCGACTGGACACTCATTGCTAAAATCAAAGAAAATCCCAGGATTCACATTCCAATTTTTGGAAATGGCGACATCGATTCACCTGAAAAAGCGCTGGAATACAAAAACAGATATGGTGTTGATGGCATAATGATCGGTAGGGCCAGCATTGGTCACCCTTGGATATTTAGAGAAGTAAAGCATTTCCTGGAACACGGCACACACCATGAACCACCAACATTAGAAGACCGCGTAACGGCTTGTTACACCCATTTACAAAAATCAATAGAGTGGAAAGGCGAACCATTGGCCATCAATGAAATGAAAAGGCATTATGCCAATTACTTTAAAGGTATTCCCAATTTCAAACCCTATAGAACTGCCTTGGTCACCAGTAACAGCATTCCGGAGATCAAACAATTGTTAGAAGAAATCAAGACCAAAGATTTCGAATTGGAACCGGTCGAAGACCTCGGATGATCATTTCTTTCTTATCATCATGATGCCGTCTCTGATGGGCATCAATAAACTTTCCACCCTTGTATCCGAGTTGACTTTCCGGTTGAATTCATGTAATTTGATGGTATCCTCATCTTTACTTAAAGACTTCTCATCGATGACTTTGCCACTCCATAATACATTGTCGGCCAAAATCAATCCCCCTGAACTCAATTTATCAATGACCAGATCATAATACGTGCTGTATTCAGATTTTTCAGCATCCATCCACACCAAATCCCAAGCATTTACTTGTTGGTTGAGCATTTTAATGCTTTCGATGGCATCACCGGTGATCATCTTAATATCGTCAGCTCTTGGATGGCGGGCAATAAAACCGGCAGCCACCGCCATCACTTCCTCATTGTTGTCGATGGTAAACAAGGTGCCATTTTCGGCAAGACCTTCAACCAAACACAAAGCTGAATAACCTGTATAAGTACCAATGTCTAAAACATTCGAAGGTTTTTGCATTTTGCTCATCAGACTGATGAATCGACCTTGAAGATGACCGCTCAGCATTCTTGGCTTCAATACATTCGTGTGGGTATAACGATTCAATTCGGCGAGCAACTCGCTTTCTGAATGTGTAAAAGATTCGGAATAGGCTTGAATAGCCGGGTCTATAAAATCCATTTACAAATAAACTCAAAATATCCCTTTTAATATTGTTACATTTCATCTATTTTCGAACAACTATGAAAGAATATTTCAGAGGAATTGCTCACTTCTTTAAAGCATTCGAATTTATTTTCAAAAACGGATTGGCCTATTATTATATTTTCCCAATCATCATTGCAGTGATCTATTACATGTTTTTGTTTGGGTTTCTATTTACATATTCCGTAGACCTATTTACTTCCATTCTAAGGCCTTATATCCCGAAAAACATATCATTGCCTACAAATACCCCTGATTGGCTCACTTGGCTGAAGGAAATATCGCTTTTGGGAATTACAGGATTCCTGTTAGGATTAGCAGTATTGCTGTTTGCTTTTAAATTCACAAAATACTTTGTGCTCATCATCATGTCACCAATCTTTTCTTTATTGAGTGAGAAAGTTGAAGAAAAGCTAAGTGGTCAAATCTACCCTTTTGATTTCGTTCAGTTTCTTAAAGACATTGCCAGAGGAACCATAATATCATTGCGCAACATGCTAATAGAAACTGCCTGGATCATCATTTTCTGGTTTGTAGGATTATTCATAGGGCCATTTAATTTGATATTGACACCTGTTTTGTTTTTGATCAGTGCCTATTTCTTTGGATTCAGTATGATGGATTACAGTTGTGAAAGAAAACGCATGGGAATAAGAGAAGGCATAAGATACATCAGAAGAAATCGACTATTTGCCATGGGCATTGGCACCATGTATGCGTTATTGGATTTTGTGCCGATAATAGGTTTTACGATAGGGCCGGTAAATGCCTTGGTAGGGGCAGGTGTTGGAATTGAGGAAAAGGAGATGGAAAAGCGAACCATGGGCTCAAACCCTTGAAATCACCTTCTATACAACAATTTTACGAAAAAAGCAAGCGCTATTTTAATGGATTTTTCGGGGATTAAATGCCCTTTTGGCTTTATCTTATATATACAGTATTGCCTTTATTTATAGGCCATCAGAAAGATGACAATAAAATAACTAAGGGATTATTTGAGAAATTCAGAAAAAATTGTATTATCTTTGTGTTTGTAAAACCTAATCAGCAACACACATGAGCAATCTAAAAAAAAGAGTACTTTTTGTGTCATCGGAGATGACACCATTCCTGAATGAATCACCTGTAGCGACCGTATCAAGGTTTTTGCCTCAGGCGATCCAGGAAAAAGACAACGAGATCCGCGTACTGGTACCAAGATTTGGTGTCATTAACGAAAGGAGAAACAGACTGCACG
>DASWYG010000311.1:0-3736 GCA_036405075.1 Bacteroidia bacterium
TGAAGTATCACCGGAGATGTCGTGAAGTTCTCATTTTAAACAAGGAACAATGTCATCTTCTAAAGGAAGTATGATCATTAAGAGAATAAAAACCGAAGATTCACTCCTTTGCAAAAGATGTTAAATGCAATTAAATGTTTGATTTGAAATTTACTTGTGTCCTGGATGGATTCAGATATCCGAAAGCCGATAAGGCTTAAGAATATACTTTAAGTGGTGTCAGAAAACCACTATTCCAACTGCCAATTGGTACCAGACGTTTTTGTATTTGGGTGTTTGATCGTTGTCGTCCCAACGGTTGTCTTCCATATCCCACCCCACCCTCATCACCAACAATACATCGTTGATGTTGATGTCTATGCCTCCGGTTATACAAAAAATATGTTTGCGATAACGGTCCCTGGCAAATTGGTATTCGCGGGTAAGTGGAACAGGATCATTAGAAAAACGATCGGTTTGATGTAACAATCTTGAAAACTGAGGACCTATAAAGAGGGTCATGAAAGATTCAGGTTTATAACCCACTAAAAGTGGTACATCCAAATAATCAGAACTTCGTTTAAGCGTGTAATCATTCCCGGCTATAGTACCATTGGCACTAAAACCGCGCCTGGCAAATAATAGCTCTGGTTGAAAAACAAATCGGTCATTGAGTGGTAAATAAAAAAAAGAGCCAAATGTGATATTGGCTCTGTTCTTTGGGAATTCATTGATACCTCTGCTATTGTAAATGGTGGAGTTGATGGCTCCGACCTTGAAACACAATTTGGCATTTTTCAAACCGTCTGCAGCAGATAGGCAGTCGAAATGCAATACCAGTGTTAAAATTAAAAGTGGTTTAAAAAAAGGACTTCTTGTAAAACCAATCATGCTTAATCAATTTACATCACTTTTTTTAAACCACTTTATACTATTTTTTATTAGTATTCCTTACCGTCAGATCTTTGAAGGCTTGACCTAACTCATCCATATCGTGATTGAATTCAGTTTTGAATTTGTCCCAATTGTCTTTGCTATCGTCTTTATGGGCTTCCAATTTCAACATCAGCTCATTGTTTTTGCGATCGAGTTCAGCTATTTGTTCAGCATACTCTGCTTTAGCTTCTTTTTTCTGAGTAGCAATGGTCGCTTTCAATTCAGCAATGGTTCTGTTGTTGTCTTCAATAGCAGTTTTCTTTTCTGCCATATAAGCTTCCAATTCCTGTTTGTAGACGGCATTGCTTCTGTCCAATTCTTCTTGTGCAGTTTTTAAATTATTATCCGCTTGAATTACATCATTAGCGGCTTTTTCCGTTTTGTCGTGCGACGAAGTGCAAGAGGCGATGCTGACCACTGTGGCCAATAAAGCGATTGATATTTTGATTGTCATTTGTTCTGAAATTATATTCACACAAATCTAACTTTTAAGCATTCAAACGAGTTATATGATTTATGGTAATTGTTATGAGATTCACAGTTTTGAATTTCAATAGAACTCCTAACAAATAGAAAAAGACAGACACAAGTGTCTGCCTTTTACCTATTGCTGTACTAGTTATCCTAACTCACATCTTCAAATTTCAGAGATACGCGGCGTTGTCTTTCATGATGATTGAGATGATCTCTGATCGGGTTTTATTCAACCTGGTTTCGAGTCTCGAAATCAATTCATCCTCTTTAGTGGGTTCATATTTCAGATCCATAGTGGTCAATTGAGGAAATTTTTCTTTTAGTTTTTTAGATTGATCTTCCCAATTTCCAATGATTTTAAACTTGCCTTCTACTTTACCGTCGTTTTTTCCAATTGAATTGTCCATATTGTTTTATGATTATACATTACAACTCGTAATGCCTTACAAAACTCAGGTTTCGTCTCACTCATCTTGTTACAATATTCTTATTAAAACTTACAAACTTCACATTAGACCATCAGTTGTATCCATTACCAACCTGAAAGTCTCCATTAATCAGCTAACTTTAATAGCACTCGATAGAAAGAAGGATAACTACACCAAAATTCGTTTTGAGTGATGTTCTTCATTTTTATTTACATTCAACAGGCTTACTTTTGCAATTCAAGGTATTCAACAATGAAAGTATCATTACACATAAAGTTCCTTACAATTTGTTTGGCCGGTATAGCAGCCATTACTCAATTAAGTTCATGTCAAATGAACAGTGATGGCGATATCTCCAAAAACTTAGACATCAACAAAGAACTCCGATCTGAAATCGGACTGATCAATGATCAATTGTATAAAGCGATTGCTAAAAAAGACATGATGGCCATTAAAGGTCTTATGTCTGACTCTTTGCTCGAAAAATTGAATGAATCATTTACACAGATCATTGGCAATATGTCTCAATTCTACGGCAGTGGCAAATACAAATTGCTCGATGAATACCATATCAACAACAGTGAAATTGGCAAGAACCTTGTTTTGAGTTCCGGTGATAAAGGCAAACACAGTTATACGATCAATTTCCCAATCACATCTAAAAACCACTATTTGGCCTTGGTTTTACCTGAAATGGAATTCAATGGCATCATGATGAGTGTTTTCTATTCAAAAACCGATGCAGGTTGGAAAATCAACAATCTGCAGTTTGGACAATACAGCATCATGTCTTTGGCAGCGCCTGATTTCTTGGAAAAAGCAATGAATGCCTATGGAAAAGGCTATTGGATAGATGCACTCAATTATGCAGACATCGCAAGAATTTGTTCCAGACCCTGCAATGAATTCATGTTGTACATCAACGATTCGTTGTACAGCAGTTTTGCCGACAAGGTATTGAAAGAAGTGAAATCCAAATATGTATTGCCTATGACCATTGGTGAAGACAAGAATGGTCCTGAACTGTTCAGGATCAATGCCGATCAATATGGCAATGAAGTTTGCCCCATGGTTTGGTACAAAACCGCCATTCCACTGAAAGATACCGGTGCCTTAAGGACAGAATTTGAAAGCAGCAAAGTCCTTATATACGACAAATTCACCGGCTTGAACAAAGACAAAAAACATGTGATCTATAGAATATACAACACTTTACCAAGTGCAAGCACTGAGCCTGAATACAAAACCATCATTGATGAATTGCCCCAATAATTGCATTAAGGCAACTATGGCTTAGATTTGTTGTCTATTCATTAACCAACTATGAATAAACACATACTGTTATACCTATTCATTTTTTTAATTCTTACTCAATTCAGATCCATTGGGTATGCTCAAAACAATTGTCTGGCATTTAATGGCAGCGATACAATTGGTACATCTTACAGCGGAATTACTGGAGGAGCATCACGCACATTCGAATTTTGGTTATATGTAAACGGCAGTACCGACGACAATATGGGCGGAGTGCCAATGACAGTTGGCGGATGGGGAAAAAGCGGCAATAGCACCAATCATTTCTTTGTTCGATTAGGCTCACTAAATCGCATTTATCTGGATGTAAATGGTATCACCATCAGAAGTGATAAGAACATGGTAGATTTCAATTGGCACCATGTGGCTTTCGTTTATGATTCGGGCATTGCTAAACCTTATCTGTTGTATATTGACGGCAAACTCGACACCACTATGGCAGGTGTTGCTTTAAATACAGGCAAAGGCAGAAACTTTAAATTGGGCAGCAATGAATTTAATGCAAATTACCTTTATGGCAAACTGGATGAAGTGAGAATTTTCAATTATGCACGAAGTGAAAGCATGATTAAAGCCGATATGAATAGAGAATACTGTTCTCCTCA
>DASWYG010000312.1:0-5018 GCA_036405075.1 Bacteroidia bacterium
AGATCCTGAACACCCTTTTGAGGTAAAAGCGACCAACATGAATGGTACCGGTGTCTTTGAGTTCGGTCAACATCAGATAACTGATTAAAAAACCAGAGAGTACGAAGAAAAATGAAACCGCATTGTTTCCATTCTGACTCAGAAAACACCACAGTGGGTTGTAATCGATACCATTCGGAAAAACAAGATCACCGGTATGGCCAAAAAGCACCAGTATGGCTGCAATGCCCCTTAAGCCATTCAAACCCTTAAAGTAAATACCTTTCTTGGTCTCTTGGCTCATTTGGTGAAATTTTTAATAGAAAAATACTGGCGGCAGTTCATCTGTTTTTTGGAGGCGTAAAGATAATTACCCTCTGTTAATTGACAAAACAGATAGAAGCCGTTCTAAAGTCAATACTTGACAAAGTATCTGCCGTAGTTATCGACTTGTAATCGGGGAGGAGTCCTCATCACTTCAAAGAAATTATATCCATCCTGAAGGTTTTTCCAAAACTCGAGTTTCACAGCATCAAAATTGTAATAAGATTTGAGGTAAGCCCAATTGCTCACATTCATCCTGCAAGGATAAATGTGAATGGGGATATAATAATTGGTGTCTTTGTTGTTTTGAGCCTGAATGTTGCACCAATACAATTCTTTGATGATGTCGTTGCTCATGGGTAAACAGCCAATGGTGAGGCTGTCTCCATGAACAAATATTTGTCCGCCATAACGACCTTTAGCGCCTAAAATGCTATCACTTTTATTGGGGTAAGATACCTTATATGAAAGGTGAAAATTGCTGTATGGATTGTATTGATCGATGTAGTAGTAACCTTCAGGAACCTGATAATCGCCTTCAACTCGTTTAGGGCCTAATGAACCGCTGAGTTTAACGATGGAATAGGTCTTAACCAATTTGTATCTGTGGTGTGCACTATCGGCAGCCCACAATTCCATTTGCTGTTCCTTTTTAAATACTCTCCAATAAATGAACTTTGGCGGATACTGTAAATGTTGTGATGTGAAAGCTTGACGCAGTATCTCATCACTTGACATTCGGGCATTCCAAACCCTTTGGTTGCCCAATTGTTTTTCGGTAAGTACTTGCGGTTGCGCTTGTATTCCCCATCCAATAGCTGTAAACAGTATCAGTAAAACGAGTCTCATTATTTAAATAACGTTAATCGACGATACTTATTTTAATGCTGTTGGCCATTGATTTGTTTTGAATAGGCATAGAAGCAGTGTGAATCACTATATCGGCATTGCTAACAAGGCCATTTGATTTCAATACTTCAATGACATCAGTAAACGTTTGGTCGGTGCTCACATATTGATCGTAATAAAAACCTCTCACACCCCAAACCAAGCTCATGGCTTTCAAAAGTGGTTTGTTATTGGTGAAGATATAGATATCTGCCCTAGGTCTGTATGAAGAGATTTCCATTGCCGAATAACCTGAACGTGTCATTCCTACTATGGTTTTGGCTTTTAAGTGATCGCTCATTCTTACTGCTGTGAAGCAAATTTCATCAGATATAAAAGTATCACTTGATGAGTTTGGTTTGTTGCCTTTGAAATAAACCCTTCTGTCTTTTTCAACATCCCTAATGATTTTTTCCATGGTTTCTACCACTTTTACCGGATGCTCACCCACGCTGGTTTCAGCACTAAGCATTACGGCATCGGCACCATCTATAACCGCATTGGCAACGTCACTTACTTCTGCTCTTGTAGGAGTTGGATTGTAGATCATAGATTCCATCATTTGAGTTGCAACAATTACAGGTTTTGCGGCATTGATGCATTTTTCGATGATGTTTTTCTGAATCAAAGGTAAATCTTGAAGAGGCATTTCAACACCCAGATCACCACGAGCTACCATGATGGCATCGGTTGCTTGTATGATGCTGTCGATATTGGCAACAGCTTCCGGTTTTTCAATTTTTGCTACAACTTTGCTCAATTTTCCGGCATCTTTGATTCTTTTTTTCAAATTGATGATGTCTTCAGCTTTTCTAACAAAAGAAAGACCAATCCATTCGATATCGTTTTCGAGTCCGAATTCAAGATCTTGGATATCTTTTTCAGTTAAACTTGGGAAAGACACGTTGGTATGAGGAAGGTTAAAACCTTTTTTGGATTTCAAGACTCCACCGGTTATAATGGTTGCTTCAACATCGGTACTGTTGAGTATCTTGTCTATTCTGATCTCGATTTTACCATCATCGATGAGAATGTACTCACCTGGTTTAACATCTTTTGCCAAATCGTTGTATCGGATGCAAACTTTTTCGGCATTGCCAATCATTTCTGTACTGGTAAGAATGATTTGATTGCCTTTAATTACTTCTACGCCATCGTTTTCAACTAAACCGATTCTGAGTTTTGGACCTTGTAAATCTTGTAAGATGCAAATGTCTGAATTGAGTTCTTCATTGATGGAGCGAATGTTTTTTATAACCTCCAAATGGTCGGCATGAGTGCCGTGTGAGGAGTTGATGCGGCAAACATCAACACCTGAGAGAATGATGTTTTTCAGCATCTCTCTGGATGAAGTTGCAGGTCCGATGGTTGCAACGATTTTAGTCTTGTTAAAATTTTCCTTGTACATGTAGGTTATCTTCTATAAATGATTTTGTCTTGAGTATATTGTTGAAAAAAGCTTCTTTGCTTTTTACCAAATTGAAATCGAATGGATGAATGAATTCAATCTTTCGATTTGATTTTATTGCTTCAATGGCTCTTTCAAAGTAGCCGTATATATCATCACCGTTGCACACCAGAAGGTAGTCGAACAATGGTTTGGTCTGAAAAAAGTAGCTATCACTGCCCTTGTTCTGTACCAGGTGCCAATTGAGTTCTACGTCTTCGAATCTGTAAAAATAGTGTTTGTGCAGACTGGTGGTGATCTCGTCGACTTGTTTGGTCCAATCGAGGTTAAGTGCCAGTTCTATACTGAAGCTTTTGTTGATTTGCCAGGCTAAATGGTAAAACGGAGCTCCGGCTTTGATTCCGGCAATTTTCGGTGGTGTTACAACATTATTGAAATCTTTTGCACCCAATTCGACCGCAAAGATAGGTTAAGTGTGTTAAATTGATATTACCCTTTCGACCGCTGCTTCTACTTTATCTACAGAAAGGTCTTTCATGCAGCTTTCTCCCAGTTTGCATTTTCCTCTGTAAAAACATACGCAATCCTTGTCAGGCATCACGATTTCACCATTTCCAAACAGGTCAAATTCATGTGGATTGAAGATGTTGTTCATCAATACAATTTTCTTTTGCAATCCCAAGGTCAGGTGCATGCCCATGGTGACCTGAGTGACCACCAATTCGCACTGATCTATGAGGTTGATGAATTGTGGCAAAGGGAAAAATCCGAGGTATTTAGCACCGCTTAATTCTGCTATTTTCTTGTTTCTGGCGTCTTCTTGTTCGCCACCTAAAAGCAATACTTCATGACCCTTTTCTTTCAGATTTTTGGCCAATTGAGCAAAGTATTCCAAAGGCCACAATCTGGTGGTCCATCTGTCGCCGCAACCCGTATTAAGTCCAATTACTTTTTTCGATCTGTCAATTTGTGTCCATTCATAACCTTTGTCACTGTGATTGTCGAGTTGGTAATGTTCACCTTTGTATTCGAGGTTGCACATCGCATAGATCTCCTGACAATAGTTGAGCGTATTGGCTTTGCTCACATCATCAAACAAACCTGTGTGGTATTTGTGATTGGCCAGTTCATTGATTGGTTGCGAAACATTGTCTTTGAGTACGTAACCATATTTTTCTTTGGCTTTAACCGCTAATAACAGAGCCGATGCCTCTTTTTCTTTATCGAGGTTGATGGCAATATCAAATTCTGCATGTTGCAAATACAAAGCAGAAGCGTAATCAAATTTGAGAATCTCATTGATTTTACCGGAAGGTAAAATTGCAGGCGTCATGGTGAGCCAAGTGATTTTGCAATTCGGATATAAACTGCGGTAGGTGCTGATCAAAGGAGTAGTTCTGATCACATCGCCGATAGCGCCTAATTTAATGATGAGTATTTTTTTACTGATCTTGGTGTAGGCAGGGCAATCCTGGCAATGATATCCGTTTTCTTTATGAGGTTGGCAAGGTACATCTCCCCTGAAATGGAGGCAATCCGAATGAAAAAATTCCATGTTCTTAATTCTGCAAAATAAGAAGTTTTGTCATGAAATAAAAAATTTTTGGGTTTTTGGCACGAAAATGGATAAAAAATGGTTAATGAAGTAACCTTTGGTATTTTGAAAACGTCTAATTGATAGAAATCATTCGGATATTTTTAGAAAAAAGGTTAAATTTGATTCATAATTTGTTTAGACGTGTTCGCCATATTGCCGTATTGTTTTTGTTTTTTCTGATCTCTTCTCAGGTTTCGGCAACTCACCTCGTTGGTGGTTATATCAGTTATCAATACATTTCAGAAAATTCTTCAGGGGTAAAATACCTGATCACGATCAATTCATATAGGGATTGTAAACCCAATTCACTTAATTTTCCTACCGATATCGATGTTTGTGTTTATGGCAAAAACGATCTGAGATTGGTTGGTACATATAATTTTCCAAGATTGAGTGCTGTTAAAGTTCAACCCGTGGGTCGAACAGACTGTCCGGAAGCCACTCAAGTTTGTTTGGAAAGGGCAATATTTCAAAGAGAGATCGTTTTACCTAAATCTTCATTCGGGTATTATGTGAAATGGGAAATCTGTTGCAGAAATGAGCAGGTTAATCTCAGGAATGGCAGCGACGGACAACCTTTTATCGGACAAACTTATCAAACCATTATCCCTCCTTCAAACCTTAGAAACAGTTCTCCGGTTTTTTCAGATGTACCAGTGCCATTCATCTGTGTCAATGATACTGTTGAATTGAGCAACTATGCAGTTGATCCGGATGGAGATAAATTGGTGTATAAATTGGCGACACCTTGGTATGGTGCAAGTTTGAGTAACAATTATCCAGGTTGCAGCAATTTTTATTCACCACCTCAAGCCATCAGAC
>DASWYG010000313.1:0-2257 GCA_036405075.1 Bacteroidia bacterium
TTTTAGAAATCAACCAAGCCGGATTGAGTTGGGAAACCATCCTTAAAAAGGAAATATCTTTCAGAGAAGCTTACAGCAATTTTGACATTAACAAAGTGGCAAATTACACTGAGAAAGACAGAGAAAGACTTTTGTTGAATGCCGGCATAATCCGAAATAGACTCAAGGTGAATGCGGCCATTGAAAACGCCAAGACCATTATTGAATTACAAAAAACACATGGCTCTTTTGAACAATGGTTAGAGCATCATCACCCGCTTAAAAAAGATGAATGGGTAAAACTCTTCAAAAAAACATTCCGATTCACAGGTGGAGAAATTGTCAATGAGTTTCTAATGAGTATAGGTTATTTACCCGGCGCTCATTCTGAAAATTGCCCAATTTTCAAACAAGTTTTGAAGCACCAACCCAAATGGAAACAATAAATTCAGAAATGATGCATAAAGAATTTGTTGAAGAGTGGCTGAAAGCTGCAAACAATTTCAATACCGAAATTTTCTTGGAAAAATGGGATGAAAATGCTGTGTTAGACGATCCTTCAGTAGGCAGAATTTTTAAAGGCCATAAGAGCATCAAAGATTATTTTGAAAGCTACTTCATTGGTTATAAAACCCAAACGCGATTGATAAAAATGGAAAACATTTCAGATGATCAGGTGCACATTGAAGTTGAATTTACCGGCGAATTCCCTGAAGGAAAAATAGGTGGAGAATTTTATCTATCCTTTAAGAATGGTAAGATCATAAAAGCCAAAGCCGATTTAATTTGAGAGGAAAGGTAAAAGGTAAAAGACTAAAGATTAAAGACAAAAGATTAAAGAAGGAAGTTTAAAGTCTGTCCGACTTTGCAATAGAGAAGGCGGGATGAAAGAAAAAAGCAGCAGTAAGACGTTTATAAGAAGAGGAGTTTATCTCTGAAGAGTTTGTTGTTTAGAACAGTTTCAATGTAGAACACTCCATTTGCATAGTTTTGTATATCTATTGGTGTTCTGTAAGTGCCTTTGAAAACAACTTTACCTTCGCTGTTGAAGATGGTTACTTCCGGGGCTTCTTCGCTTAAATCCAGATCGTTCAATTTCAATTCGAGGCATTTTTCTTTGTTGATGAAAACAGTCATTTCTTCTTGTTTAACTGATTGATCTATTCCTGTTGAAAATTCAGAGCTTTCAATATCATCAATCCAAATAGTATCAGTTCCATTGGTTTCAGATGTCACAATACCCATTACAAATGAGTCAGGTACTTCATTGCTCATCCAATCAATATCGGCACTTACTTTTTGCCAAACAGTGTTAGAAGCCAAGTTGATATTTGCCATTCCAATCATGTTGTTGGGGTCCATTGAACCTTTAAACAATGTCAATGTAAAAAACGAAGTGTCATTGCCTTTGGTAGGGTAATAGTAGTAAAGGCTAACGGATTTGGGTCTGTAGGAGATTGCGTCTTGCCTGGCTATTGTACCCGGCATGGTATCTATACCCGGAAAAATAACCGGGGAAAGGCCTAGAGAATAATCGCCCCAATGTGATGATGGAGACTTAAAGCAAGACACATTGCTTCCAAATTGCGAAAAGAAATTGAAGGTGAACCAACCTGTAGGGTCTTCATAGTCTGTAACCTCTTCCCATTCCTCGAAACTTGTGTTTAACTGAGCTTGGGTGTTGGCAGCAAAAACGCTGCATAAAATGATGAGTAAGTACTTTTTCATGATGTATTAATTATTTATTGTTTTTTAAATTTAGTTAACAACACCTCACTTTGAAAATGCTGTTTGCTTTTGATGTTATAAAGACGGTTATAGCAATTTGTTTGTTACAGGTGATTTGAATTGTTCGTCGATAAAAACCGTGGTTTTGTATTGTCTTGAAACATTAAGGTATATAAAACTAATTTTATAATATTTACTAAAGACAGATGAGTTGATTAATGAATATCACCTTAAAAAAGATTAATTCAATTAAAAAACCGTTCCGACATTATGCCAGAACGGTTCAACAAATAATTCAATATATACTTTACTTCGAAAAAATCAAAACACCCAAATTGAGCGAATATGTAAAAGCATTTCTATTTTTCTTGTAACTTTTCAATTGCTCTTGATATTTTCCATAATAGGAATTAAGATCAGGTTTGGGTTCAAAATAATAGGTATAATTAAAGTCCACACCTATCGTTAAATTTTTTAAGATTAATTTATTCAGACCGATTCCTGCTCCCATCCCTGGTGCATTGTACTTGAATTGCAAGTTAAAACTATG
>DASWYG010000314.1:0-1908 GCA_036405075.1 Bacteroidia bacterium
ACAAGAACATGAAATTTTAGAGTTGTACTCCCCTCACAACACCAATTCATCTGCCCCTGATTATCTGTTTACTTTGTCACAAAAATCTTTACAGATAACCAATAACCATGTCCTACTGACAAGTCAACAAATAGGCGACAGTTTGTATACACTCATCTCAAATCCATTGGCAAACACCACAGATCTGATCATCTTCAATACAATTGACAAAAAATCATCCTTATTATCAATTGCATCCAAATACAAAAGCAATTATTGCATCATTCGAAATAAAAAAATCTATCAATTGTGTCTTTCTGAGAACAAGCAAATGGTGAACGTTATTGAAATAACTTTTTTAGATTAAAGTCCAGTTCAATCGTCTTTCGATTCAAGAACTTATTTAAACCATTGACGTTAAACTCAAGCTTTCCTCAATATCAAGACATCCTGAAAATCCACATTCTCAGTCTTGCTTCCACCACACCACCATCCCCTGTGGTGACTGGCTAACTCTACCCCACCCTCTTTTGCCATGGCTTCTATCACAACTTTCTTATAAGCTATGTTGGCATCTTTCACCTTTTCATCATGTAAGAAATAATCCCCATGATCATACTTAAAAAAAGGATCTTTACTCTTGCTTAAAAAGTCCAACGACTGTTCATCCAAAATAAAAAAAGTGGCAAAGCATGTTCCGCCCTTTTTCATCACTCTGCCTATTTCTGAAATGTATCGCGCAACATCCTTCTGCTGCATGTGAGTGAACACTGAAGTTAAGATCACAAAATCAAACTCATTGTCCTTGTATGGAAACACAAACTCAGAAGCTTCATTTCCGGCCTCCAGATTGTACAAATCATTCTTCAATTCTACGTGCGTGAATTTGAAATTCGGAAACTTTGAACTGATCCTTTCTTTACACCAGTCTACACCCTCCTTTACAATATCAAAACCTTCATAAGAACCCGATTCTTCTAAATAGCTCGTCAAAGGAATCGCAATTCTGCCAATGCCACTGCCTATATCCAATACCCTGTCTGTTGGTTTTAAATTGCCGTATTGAACAAAATCTGATCTTAATTTCTCACCCAATGCCTTAAAATTTCCGGGACCAATGAAGATCTTCCCTTTAGGCGGTGTCATGGAATCGCGTTTACCTGTAATACCTTCCCATACATCTATGGGCCAATAATAAATCCGTCTTACTGTCCGGCGCATTTCCGGGCTTAAGGCATAATAGACTTTTCTCTTCCAATTCATTCGGAGTCAAAGTTCTGACTTTATGCCCGAATTGACAAGGATTCTGATTTTTCTTTGAACAACAATACCCACATCAACACTGTCATGCCCATGAAGACCCCCAAATTCATTAAGAACCAATCCATGAGGTGAAACATCAATATGAACAATGCCAAAAGTCGGTTGAATTTGTTGGTGAACAAACCCACAACAAAACTCAATTGCAAGAGCATGGCAGATACAAAAAAAGCATATCCCAAACCGGGATGTTCTATGATGATCTTACAAACACTTGAACGCAGGTTGTTTGGATTGAAATAAAAATAAGCGGCATGCTGATTTTCCAAAATATGAGAAAAACTATCGGGAACCAACCAAGCTTTTTGATACAACTTAAAAAAGCCGGCAAAAAAATAAGCCAAACAGGTCAATATCCTTGCCAGCCCTAATGCATGAGGAAACAACTTACTGCCGAAATAAAATGGCAATAGGGCAAATTGAAAACCGAACAAGTGATGAGTATGATACCCGATTTTCATGTTAAACACCACTTGATAAATCAACAACAGAAAACCTGCTACTATGGTCAGCCATCTTTTTTCAACCCATAGCAATGCCGCAACAAAACTCAAAATCAAAACACAGGAAAACAAAAAAGAAACGAAATGTGAAGACGTTAAAATAGTC
>DASWYG010000315.1:0-16882 GCA_036405075.1 Bacteroidia bacterium
GACATTGTATAACAACGCTTTGTTCAAATGGGAAGTAAACAGCGAGGAACAACAACTAAAAAGGATTAAAAACAATCCTTTGGCAACATATAGACCAATCGCAATCCCGGTTATCATCAACAACAATGATTCATTCAAACAGGAAGGATTTAAACTGGCATACAAAATTGATGTTTTTGTGCATCTGCCAATGAGTCATGAACTGGTTTATATTGATGCAGCTTCCGGAGAAATCGTTGACCGAGTTGAACAGATTTGCAGCATAGATAAAGTTGGTATTGCTCACACCAGATACAGTGGCATTAAATTCATCCATTGTGACAGTATCAATGCAGATTCTTTTGTACTCTATGATTCCACAAGGGGAAAAGGCATTCATACCATTGATGCCCGAGTAATAAGCGTTACAGACAGTTTTAGGAATTTTTCTGATTCAGACAATGTTTGGAACAATGTCAACTTTTATCAGGATGAAGTAGCAACCGATGTGCATTGGGGCACTGAAATGACTTTCGATTACTATAAAGACACATTTGGAAGGTGGAGTTATTCCGGCGATTCTGCAATAATTCTTTCAAGGGTGCATGTTGGCGACAAATTCAACAATGCCTTTTGGGATGGCGTTTCTGCCAACTATGGCGATGGTGACCGAGTTAAAATGCAACCATTGACTTCACTTGATATTGTTTCTCACGAATTGACCCATGGCATCACTCAGTACACTGCCGGATTGAGGTATGAAAACGAGTCAGGTGCCTTGAATGAATCATTTTCTGACATATTTGGTAAAACCATTCAACACATTCACGATACTGATAATTTTAGTTGGTATATAGCTGATCAAATCGTGATTGGTTCAAAAACACCTTTCAGAAGTATGAGCAATCCGGTAGAATTGGATGCCCCAAAATACTACTATGGCATCAAATATTACACCGGACAGGGCGACAACGGTGGTGTGCACATTAACAGCGGTGTTCAAAACCATTGGTTCTATTTATTGGTCAATGGAGGTATTGGCAAAAGAGAAGACAACAAATATTACAAAGTAGAAGCCATAGGTTTTGATAAAGCCGCTAAAGTAGCATACGCTAATCTGAGCAGTTATTTGACCTCTTTTTCTGATTACTATGATGCCAGTTATTTGTCTTTGGATGCTGCAGCTACCTTGTTTGGAGAAAATTCTTTTGAATGGAAACAAGTACAAAGTGCCTGGTATGCAGTTGGCTTTTTTGAAGAACTTTCAGTAGATCAGCAAAGTTCTTTTCAAAACAATTGGACTGTAATGCCTAATCCCGGCAACCTCCAAATCACTTTGTTCAATCCCGACAATGATCAAATCAATGAGTGTAAAATTGTAGACATTACAGGTAAAACTGTTTTAACTGCAAATGTTGGTCCGGGCGAGCCCATTGATGTTAATGCTCTAGAAAACGGCATCTACTTTATCCGCATTGGAAATGTGGTTTTAAAATGGGTCAAAGCATAATTTAGAAAATTTCATTTAGAAATTTGCCTTACGGCCAATGGCCTATATTGAATTGATGTATTCTGAAACTGCGATGTACAATTTCTGTAATTCCGGATCACCTTCTAATTGCTTTAGATGTGAAGCCATCGTTACCTGATCATTTCTGAGTGCAGGCCCGGTTTGATTTTGAATGGCAGAACCACCTTCTATCACCTGATAAAATGTTTTATTCATCAAAGGAAAGAGTAGATTCATTTCCAATTCTCTGTTGATGCTGATCTTTTCAGCTGCACCAATAATGGCATTGGTAAAGTTATTGACAAATACCGCTGCCAAATGGTAATTGGCCCTTTTTTCTGAATTTACCCAAGTGTAGCTGACCGAACACTTCTCCATTACATGCTTTATGCTATCTGTAACTTCATTTGCCGACACTTCTATAAGAAATGGTACAGTTGACTTATCTGTTTTCCCTTTAAGGCTCTGAAGGGGATAAATAACAGCTTTATGAAGATGATTGCCTAAAGATTGTATATTTACTGATCCGGCACAATGTGCCACAATTCCATTAAACGATTTTGGGATTTGGTCAACAAAATTGACGATCTCATCGTCCTTTATACAAAGCAGAATCAAATCTGCTTTCAACAAATCATTGTTGTCTTGAGAAAATTCAGTGCCAAGTTTCGAAGCCAGAGCGGCTCCGGTTACTTGGTTTCTGCTGAGTATACATGTTACCTTCAATCCCGCATCCTGGAACATATTTCCAAAAAATGAAGCGGCCGATCCTGAACCAACTAAAGCAATATTTTTGATGTCGATCATCAGGCTTTGGCTTCTCTGCGCCTGTATTCTTTAAATCTTTGAATGATGGACAGTATGAAACCAAAAATCAAGACAAAAGTACCCAACCACAACAAGTTGATGTAAGGAAACTCTATTGCCTTCAAAATGATGTATTCCATTTTGGGTTTTCGCGTGCCTGAACTGATGATGAACTGAGTGTTTTCGGCATTGCTGGGATCGGTGATGACACCATCAAAGATCACCATTACGCCTGCTTCATCCTTAATGTCTTCTTTTATTCTGACAAATTCTTCACTGATGTATTCAGGTCGGGCAATGAATGTATCACCCATATTTGAGATCAATACTTCAGCTTGTAAATGAATTTTAGAAAGGTCTTTTTTAAATTCAATCACTTTGATATTTGACAAAGTCAATTGCCTGTTGCCATCTTCTGTAGGGAAAGATTCTCCGATTTTAACCGTATCGGTTTTAAAATTCTTGAATTCCGTTTGCTCTTCTTTCTCCATTCCACTTTCAAATGTAATGTGAGTGAATATGTCACGGGTAAGGTAATGTCTTGTATCAGGATTGCTGACCAAGCCCATTTTAGGATTGTTCTGACTGTTCGGATTAAGGGTAAAATTGTCTTTTACCAATCCTTTATCATCCAATACATCATAACGCACTTCAAAATACCTGTTGGGAGACTTGTCTTCTGCTTTGATGTATGTTGCTTTAAGTTTGTTGTCGCCCATCAACACACCTCTGTTCTTTACCAAGAGTACATTTTCTCGATTACTGGTTTTGGCGTTTTCATCTACTTTTCCATCCGCAGTAGTTTCAGAAAAGAAACCACTTCCACTGGTATTGATGCTCAATACTTTTTTATTCACTGATGAAACCAGAACACCAATCATCATCAATCCAAAACCTACGTGTGCAATACTACCACCGGCTATTTTCACTTTGCCCTTTAGCACTGTGACGATGTAATGAATGTTTGCAACAACTGCATAGATACAGGCGATAAGAAATATCAAGAATTTAGCTTCCCAAATATCAAACAAGAAAATTACGCCTACAGACAACACCACTGCAATGAGCAAAGAAGTGGAGATATTCTCATATACTTTCTTTATATCCGATTGCTTGTATTTGAAATATTGACCAATTGCGGTGAGAATTACAATTCCCATGGCAAACCACAACTGTATACTGTTATAATAATCCGGACCGGCTGAGGCTTTGCTTAGTCCAAACAATTTGTTGAACACCGGTATACTGGTCATGATGATGATTTGAAAACCCGATAACAACAGCACCATACTGCCAACAAACATCCAAAATTCGCGACTGTACAATTTATCTGTTTCAATATTGGATTCAAATCGTTTGAAGAGATTCATAATGAAAAGCACAGTAGATGCTAAAAGCAATACCGAACCTATTACACTAATTGCTGTTGTATTGCTAAAACTTGGTAACACCAAGCTCATTATTCCAGTAAAGCCTGCAAAGAAATAGATCAATGCATGGGTTCTTTTTTTGAAACTCAGAGAGAATGTCAGGAATATAAAGAAGAAGAGCAACAATAAGAGTTGACCGGATAAACCAAGATCGGTAAATGAATGCACGCTGGCATTTCCCAACACGCCGCTTCTGGTGAGGAAGGTGGCATAGAGTACCATAAAGAATGAGAAAATGGTTAAGACCAATGTCAATACAGGATACTTGCCGGTAGATTTATTGATGACCAGCATGTGTGTTGCGGTAATCAATAAAAGCCAAGGCATTAGTGATGCATTCTCAACAGGATCCCAAGCCCAATATCCACCAAAATTCAAACTTTCATAAGCCCAGTATCCGCCCATTATAATACCTGTGCCCAAAACCAATACTGCTATCAAAGCCCAAGGCAATGCAGGCACCATCCACTCCTTCAATTTACCTGTCCACATGCCAGCAAATGCAAAAGCAAAAGGCACTATGGTTGCAGCAAATCCGAAGAACAATGTAGGAGGATGAATCACCATCCAATAGTTTTGCAACAAAGGATTCAAACCATTTCCGTCTTTAAAGACTTCCAAATAATTGGCTTTACCCAATTTATCCAAAACAGGTATCAACAAACTTTCAGGATTGTATTCACGCATTAGAATAAATGGACTGCTGCCTATTTTAACGCCATTGATCTCAAAGCCTAACAACATGCTGCCCAAAATGACTTGAGCAACTGCAACAACGGTCATAACCGGTGCTTGCCATTGGCCTGATTTTCTGATCAAGATAATGCCCAAAAAAGCATGCCAGAACATCCAAAGCAAGAAACTCCCTTCCTGGCCTTCCCAAAAACAACTGATCATGTAATAGACCGGTAGCTCCCTTGAAGAGTGTTGATATGCATACTGGTATTCAAAATAATGTTGATGGATGATAAAGAAAAGGGAGAAAAATACCAAAACAACAGAGAATGCATGCACATAAAACAGTATTTTACCATAATGGACTAAACTGTCTTCTTTTTTATTAACTGCCAATGCATAAAAAATAGCAGATATCAAAGCTGCGGTAACAGATAAGACAACCGCAAAGTGTCCTAAATTGCCTATCAGCAGGTGTTCGTTATTAAAAATGATCTTTTCCAAATCCTATTTTTTTTCGTATTTACTAGGGCATTTTTTGAGGATTTCTACTGCCTCAAAATGTTCTCCTCTAGAGTAACCAATTAATACGATTTTATCTGTTTTATCCAGATCAGTTGGTTTACTGTCTCTGAGAATAACAGTTTTAACCATTCCGGTTGTATCATTTGCATGAAACTCAAAATAGTTGGGATTTACTGAAGGCTCATATACTTGAGGTAAATCTTTATTGATTGAACACACAACGTGTAATTTCAAATCAGGTTTTTTAAGGGCTATGGAATCTGCTTCTTTAAAGCAAACATATCGACTGGTGTCTCCATAAAAACTAATAGAAAGCGCAATGCCTATGGATACAACAACAAGAATGACAATGTGAACCGGTTTCATTTGTCTTTATTTTCCAGTTTAGTGATTTTGTAATCAAGATAAAACAAATAGGCAACGATCAGAAGAAAAATGATGGCAATAATGCCAACTACGACATAGATTTTGCCACTGCTTCTGAATGTTGATACCTCTTGGCCTTGGGCATTAAGGGTAAGTATACTACTTATAAGTAATGTTACCAGTGAAAACTTCTTCATTTTCTTTCCTTATTTTATTGATTGATAAACGGCTCCTCAGTTCAGCTATCCAAACGAATAGTAATGTCCATCCGATAACTGCCGGATAGAACACAAACTGAAGATTGTTCTCTTTGTTGTAAGTTTTAAAATTAACCGATTCGCCACTACCCGGATGTATACTAAAATTGGCGATTTTCGGCATGATGAGGATCAATGCGATGAACAATGGGAATATAAACACATTGAATGCAGCACACAATCTGGCTCTTTTTTCATTGTCCGATATGGATTTACTCATCAACCAATAACCCATATAGATGGACATTCCAGCGGCAACACCCATTAATTTTGGATCGCGGGTCCATGGAGTTCCCCAAGTGAACGTGGCCCAAAACATGCCTGTAAATAAACCACAAAAACCCATTAATAGTCCTACATTGGTTAATTCAGTTGCATACACATCGCGTTTAATGCTTGGCTTGCTCAAATACATGATGCTGTTGATCCAGGCCGCCAATAAAATGATGATCATTCCAAACCACATTGGCACGTGGTAAAACAAATTTCGTATGGTTTCATCCAGCACTCCAACATTGTTTGGCAATTCTTTGAGCATGCCATATACCAGTGCATACATCACAATAATCACAGCTGTTAGTTTGTACCACAAGTTGGGAATTCTTTTCATCTCGAATTATCGGATGCGAAAATAGCTATTATTTGACGAATCGTGAATAATTTTATTCAAAATGCTGATAAATATTAGTGATGCAGAATGACCTTTGCAAAACGGTATAAAACCATTCTTTAAATGTTTAAACTCATTCGCTCCTTTTTATTCATGATGTCGGCTGAAAAAGCACATTATGTCACTCTAAATATATTGTCATTACTAGTCAAAACACCTGTTTTGTCTCAAATTCTAAATGCCATTTATGGAAGAAAAAAAACAAAAAGTGTTGAGTTTGCAGGCTTGGTTTTCCCCAATAATGTAGGATTGGCCGCAGGTTTTGATAAAAATGCGCGTTACCTTCATGTGATGAAAGCCCTTGGTTTTGGACACGTAGAAATTGGCACTGTTACACCTTTGCCTCAAGATGGCAATGAAAAACCCCGATTATTTCGCCTTGTAAAAGATGAAGCCATTATCAACCGTATGGGCTTTAACAATGACGGCGCCGATGTAATTGCTGAAAGACTCAAAAACAGACCTGCCGATCTGATCGTAGGTGGTAATATTGGTAAAAACAAAGTAACACCAAATGAAAATGCATTGGATGACTACAATATTTGTTTTAACAAACTCTATCCTTATGTTGATTATTTTACTGTCAATGTGAGTAGTCCGAATACACCCGGTTTAAGGGCCCTTCAAGACAAAGGACCATTAAAAGAGATTCTGGATACGTTGATGAACAACCGACGTACGAAAGTTGAATCGGGCATGAAGCAACTTCCCATTTTCTTAAAAATCGCCCCTGATTTGACCGACAGTCAACTGGATGACATAGTAGAGCTTTGTGCCGAAACCGGGATAGATGGATTAGTTGCTACCAATACAACCATATCCCGAGAACATCTAAAAACGCCTAAAAATGAGGTAGATGCAATAGGTGCCGGAGGTTTGAGTGGTAAACCGTTAAAAGAACGTTCAGATGAGGTTCTCAGATATTTGTGTGAAAAGTTAAATGGCAAAACACCGGTAATTGGTGTAGGTGGAATTGCCTCTGCTGCAGATGCCAAAGACAAATTCAAGGCCGGAGCAGGATTGGTTCAAGTGTATTCAGGGTTTATTTACGAGGGACCTGCAATGGTACAAGCCATTGCTGCCAATGCTTAACAGCATCGCAATGTTTACAAGAAAAACTTCATGATGAAGATCAATATGCCAACTATAACAGTGGCTGCTAAAACACCTTTGCTGATTTGATCTTTGTCGAATTTTAAGAACAGATAGAACAAAGCCAAATTGGCAATCAATGATACACTTAAAATACCGGATAGAAGTTTGCTGTAAACAAAGAAATTGAAATAATCTGATGCGGATAGTCCGGGATTGGTTCTCAAAAACACCACCAGGGAGACAATAAAGGCTGTAAACAAGCCCATCCCCAAACCTAACCACAATTGACTTCTTGCACTCATTGCATCAAATGTTTCAAATGTTGAATGACCCCATTGGAGGTTAAATCAAACTTGGTTGGCACTACACTTACAAATCCGTTTTCAATGGCCCAAAGATCGGTATCATTGTCATCTGCTTCCAAATTGATGAATTTACCGGTCATCCAATAATAGGTTTTACCGCCCGGATCTTTTCTTTCATCAAAATTTTCGGCGTATTTGGCAGATGCTTGCCTGCACACTCTAAGCCCTTTTATTTCTGAGGTTTTTGGCATATTCACATTGAGCAAAGTACCGTAAGGCAAAGGGTGCTCAAGTATGGTTGCCGCAATTTTTCTAACATGTTCCCTGCAAGCACTGAAATCAGCCTCAATGCTATAATCGCACAAAGAGAACCCTATGGCTTGAACACCATCAACAGCCGCTTCAACAGCAGCACTCATGGTGCCTGAATAAATGACATTGATGCTGTAATTTGGACCGTGATTGATTCCCGAAACCATGATGTCCGGTCGGCGGGCACATACTTTATCAAGTGCCAGTTTGACACAATCTGCAGGAGTGCCACTGCATTCATAGGCTTGAATATCTCCAAATATTTTATTGGGTGTGAGTCTGAGCGGAATTGTGACTGTAATGGCGTGCCCCATTGCACTTTGAGGTTTGTCCGGAGCAACTACTATCACTTCACCCAAATGGGACATTTCTTCAACCAGGACCCTGAGTCCGGGTGCAGTGATGCCGTCATCATTGGATATCAATATCAACGGACGCTTTTCTTCACTCATTACAGACTAAGGGATTTACCATATCTGGGAGCCAAATTCACCAACATATCTTTGGTCATTGCATCAAGATCAAACTCCGGTTTCCAACCCCAATCGTTGCGGGCTTCAGAATCATCAATGCTATTTGGCCAAGAATCAGCAATGGCTTGACGATGATCCGGATTGTATTCTGTAGTAAAGTTTGGTATGTATTTTTGTATGGATTCAGTAATTTCTTTAGGAGAAAAACTCATACCGGCTAAGTTATAACTGCTTCTGATTTTAATTTTATCTGCAGGTGCATGCATGATGTCCAAAGTTGCTTTAAGGGCATCGGGCATATACAACATTGGCAATTCGGTGTGGTCGCCCAGAAAGCAGTTGTGTTTGCCTGTTGTCAATGCATCGTGATAAATGCTTACGGCGTAATCTGTGGTTCCACCACCCGGATCACTTTTATGACCAATTAAACCCGGGTATCTCAAACTTCTAACATCCACTCCCCTTTTGTTGAAATAATATTCGCAGTAACGTTCACCTGCCAATTTGGATATTCCGTATACTGTATTGGGGTCCATCACACAATTTTGAGGTGTATGGTCAGCCGGCGTGTGAGGACCGAAAACAGCTATAGAGCTTGGCCAATAAACTCTGCCGGTTTTGTACTCAACAGCTGCATCCAAAACATTGAAAAGACCGTCCATATTGAGTGTCCAGCCCAATTTAGGTTTGGCCTCAGCAGTGGCACTCAACAATGCTGCCAGATGGTACACCTGAACAGGTTTATAAGTTCCCATGATCTCAGCCAGTCTCGATTTGTCAAGTACATCAAGGTTCTCAAAAATTCCGGATTTGAATACATCGTGATCGCTTTTTCTGATATCTGAAGCAATGACATTTGATTCACCATAAATGTTTCTTAGCGATTCAACCAATTCGGTACCCAATTGACCGCATGCACCAATGACTAATACTGTATCTGACATTTCTGTTTTTTTGTACGCAAAACTACTCGATTCAAATGACATTTAAAAACTTTGTCATGAGCCCATTTTTAATATCAGACGCAATGACATTTATCACTCAATAATTTATAGTTTTATTTTAAAACTGGCTGTAAGATCTTTCAAACAGGAACTTTCGATCCATAAAAACCTATTGGGTTTCGGTATATATTTGCAGACCATGTTCACCATCCTGATTCCAACCTGGAATAACCTCGAGTATTTAAAGGTTTGTATTGACAGCCTCAATAGGAATTCTACATTCCGACATCAGATCATCGTGCATGTCAATGATGGCTCAGATGGTTCTGCAGAATGGGTCAAACAGCAAGGCATTGAACACACCATGAGTTCGAGCAATGTAGGCATTTGCAAAGCTTTAAATCAAGCGTCAAAACTAGCTAAAACCAAATACATTTGTTATTTCAATGACGATATGTATGCCTTACCGGGATGGGATTATCATTTAATGAAAGAGATTGAATCTGTGGGCCACGATAATTTTTTCATTTCGTCGACCATGATAGAACCGGCACCGGGAAAAGACCTTAACATCATTCAAGGTGAAAATTTCGGTGACTTGAAAAGCTTCAAGGAAAAGGAATTGATCCAGTCATATAGAAATTTCAGTATGGGTGATTGGAATGGAGCCAGTTGGCCTCCAAATGTTGTGAGTAAACGACTTTGGGACAAAGTTGGCGGTTACAGCGACGAATTTAGCCCCGGTATGTACAGCGACCCCGATTTCTCGATGAAACTATGGGTTGAAGGTGTTCGACATTTTAAAGGCATTGGCGAAAGCAGGGTCTACCATTTCATGAGCAAATCGACTGGAAAGATCGTTAGAAACGATGGCCGAAAAACCTTTATGCAAAAATGGAAATTGACTCCCGGCTACTTCTATCAGCAAATGTTAAAAATGGGTAAACCTTGGAAAGGAGAGCTAAAAGAACCAATGAAAGGTTTGTTTTATTTGGCTTCAAAAGTTAAAGTTTTATTCAAAACCTTTTTTTAATGTCATTTTTTTTGTTTGTTTTGTGAATTCTTATTCAGATTTGATATGAAAATACAGATTTCTAAACTAACGATGCTTGCTATACTGTTAATTTCTGCAGTATCGGTTACAGCGCAAAAAAAGACCTACTATGATTACTACTTCAAGAAGTGCAAAGAAAAAACTGCATACTACTACAGAGTAGTGACGCCTGTAGGTACAAAATTTTTAGTGAAAGACTATTTCTACAGCAATAACCAATTGCAAATGGAAGGTCATTATTCAAACAAAAAGTTAAAAGACGAAACTCGTCAAGGTCTTTTTGTATTCTATTACAAAAACGGTCAAAAAAGCAGTGAAGGTGAATATTTGGATGGCAAATATGACGGAAAATGGACAAGATGGTACAAAGACGGTCAAGTAAAATCAGAAGGCACTTATGATAAAAATCAATTTATAGGCGATTGGTCGTTCTATCACAGAAATGGTCAAGTAAAGTTTACTTTGAATTACAAAAATGGTGAGCCGGATGGTGATTTTAAATCATTTTATGAGGATGGCAGTAAATATGTTGAGACCAAATATGTCAAAGGTGCATTGGATGGTCCATATACCCTTTATTTTAAAGGCACTGGTCAAAAGAAAATCGTTTGCAATTATTTAAAAGACAGTCTGGATGGTAAATATGAAACCTTTTTTGAAACTGGAACTTTGGCATTAAAAGGAGAATATTCTGATAACAAAGCCACCGGTACATTTGAATATTTCCATAGCAATGGCAACAAATCTTGTGAAGTTGAATACAAAAAAGACAAATTCGTAAAAGCCACTTATTTTGATCAAGAAGGAAAAAAATTGAGCAAAAAAGTATTGGAAGAAGATTTGATCAAAGAATCTGAATTTACAGGCGGGTCTGATGAAATGTATAAAGTCATCAACAAATGGGTAGAGAAAGCCGATTGGGTTGGTGTAAACAAAAATGGTTACTCACAGTTTTTCCAAATTCGTTTGACCATAGATGCAGAAGGCAATGTAAAACAAATTGAGTGGTTATCGCCTGATGACGATGATGATGAGTTTGATGACATGTATGACTTTAAAAAATACCTTCAAGTTGCCGTTGAAGATTTCCCTAAATTTCAAGCAGCCAAAAAATTCAACAGGAATTATGAAGATTACTTCTACATTACACTTCCATTGAATTTCAAAAAGAAATAATTATAAAACAATATAAGCCAACAGAAAAGTCCCGATAAATCGGGACTTTTTTTATTTATCAATCAGCTAAAACACCCAATGTGTGCAAGGATGAAAGATAGGCTTTGCCATTTTTCACTTTCAAATCAATCAATTTCAATCTCGAACTGATATAACTCAATTCTCTTGAATTGATCATAAACAATGAACTCTCTCCAGATTCAAAAATGGATTGCTCTGCCTTTAATAAATTTGAATAATCATTGACAGTTCCGGTATATAAAACCAATTGATCCAAAGTTATTGAATATTCATTTGAGTAGGTGTTGAATTTCGTTCTCAACTCAGCAGCTTTGTAATCCCTTTCCAATGCGGCACGCTCCAACTTGATCTTTGTCATTTTTAAATCTCCCCTCTCCTTTCTTAACAACAAAGGGAAGTTAAAAGTCAATCCAAATTTATAATTGTTTGTGCTTAAACTACCCAAATTCGAAGCCGCGTTCAATAAAGGATTGTAAGTCAAATTCAATGTTGGCTTCAATTGTTCTTGCTTATAGCTCCTTTCAATTCTCAAATAGTCGATTTTCAAATTGTAAACGCTCATTAAAGGATGCATCTGAAAGTCGATGCCGGCATTGTTAATTTCAGCGACTTGATCATCCATTTCCATAGGAATCACTGTGTCACTGAGCATCAATGGCTGACTTGATTCACTCCATAAAAAAAGTGAAAGTGAAAGTCTTTTACTGATCAAATCCAATTCATATTGCTTCAAGCTGAGCAATCGCTCAGAATATTGAATGAAAGCCTCCAATGTATCTATCGAAGGGCGATCGCCCAATAATGCGCTTGATTTCACAGCTTCGAATCTTCTTTTTGCAGCTTGTGTCGACTCCTGATACACTTTGAAATACCCAAAGGCAGCATACCATTCCCAATAAGATTTGCCGGCATCCAAGAGCAGATCGTTCAAGATCACTGTTCTTTCTCTCTCATTGGATCTGCCACTCACCTGTGCTTGCTTTAAAATAGCCCTGCGCTCATCTATAAGTAATCCTTTACCCAAACTCACTGATAATCCGGCATACATTAAACCAGTACTTGGTGTTTTGTCCTGTGGGTTGTAATACATCCCGGTCGTTCTGTCATAACCACCTTTCAATTCGATTCCGTACCAGGTTGGTATACTAACAGAGCCTCCAATAAGATTGAAATACTCAGCCCCACCAAACATTTTACCATTTTGCTGAAACCCAATTTTAGGATCAAAACCTCCCCTGGCTTTGCGTATAATGGCATCGGTTTCCTCCAATTTTAAATTTGCAGATTTCGCGATCGGGTGATTGGATTTTACCAATTCCATGAACCTTTTAAATTCTAATATCTCTATTGCAATACTTGTATTGGCAAGCATCACAAAACCGCATAGAAACACCCATTTTATAGAATAGAATTTCTTCATTTGTCTTTGGTATTTGATGATTGATTTTGATAAAACTCTGGTGGGAATCCATTAATTTGACGCCACATCTCATACCATACCGGAACATCCTTTAAAAGCATCATCGAATTGACTCCACCACCAATTCTGACTTCTTTAGGCCATGGATGGTCTTTGGGATCCGGCACCACCAATATTCTGAATTTACCATCTGTTCCCGAAAAATTATCTATGGCAATGACTTTACCTCCATAAGTACCATAAGACACATTTGGCCATCCTGAAAATATGAGTGATGGCCAACCGTCGAATTGTATCCTCACTTCTCTGTCTTTCTCTATCAAAGGCACATCCATTGGGTCCACAAATACTTCAACAGCCAGGTCAATGTTAATGGGCAAAATGCTCACAATTTCAGTTCCTTCTTTTATGGATTCACCAACACCGGTCTTTAATGCCTTTGTGATGATGCCATCTTGCGGAGCAGTGATGTAATGATAACCACTCCTAACAATGTAATTGGTGTACTGATTTTGTAATTTGGTTACAGTTGCTTCAGCATCATACATACCCGACATGGCTGAATACTTATCCGATTCAATTTTGGAAATCTTGTCTTTAAAATCGGCTTGAATTGACACCAATTCTATTTTTGCATTGATCAATTGATTGCGGGTATTCAGCAATTTGTTTTCCAGTGATATCAGCTTTGCCTGGGTCTCCTGTACCTTTAATTTTCTGGTTTCCAAATCTGTAAGTGATTTAAGGCCCTTTGCATGTAATTCCTTCATCCTTTGATACTGCTCATCAGCCACTCTATTGGCCAATACTGCAGCGACCAAATCAGTGCTATCGCTTTTAATGCTTAAATAACCTTGTATGATCTTGTTTCTGGCCTGTTCCTGTTTAAGTTTCAAACTCTCTCTCAATGCATCAATTTGGTTGTCATTGGCTTTTACTTTCTCCATATAAGAATTTACAGAGAGTTCTTTAACCTTCAATTGATCGTCGGTTCGTTCCAATAAATCAGGATCAAAATAGTCGTCTTTAATTTCTGTGATGTAAAGTATGGTGTCACCTTTCTTAACCCTTTGACCTTCACTAACGAACCATTTCTCGATTCTTCCTGCAATTACAGTTTGTATGGTTTGAGGTCTTTGATCCGGTCTTAAAGCAGTTACTTTTCCATAAGATCGGATGTTTTGAGTCCAAGGTAAAATCAAGACCACTATCAACGGCACCATCAACAATGCCATTATGCGCGGCATGATGTTAACTTTAGGACGCTTTTCAATGATTTTGAAAGCATTTAAACTTTCTGATTCAACATTTTCTCTGATACTTTTTTCTGATAGATTCAACATAATTCTAAAGTTTAAAATGTTATTTAACTGATAAGTTGATTTGGCATTTTTCTAGATCAGTACCCGGATCACACACATCTGCAACTTCATCTAAAACAGATGTTAGCACCAATGTCCATCTGCGTTCAGGAGAAATCAAATATTTCACAATGGCCTTGCGTTCAGCCTCATCCAAATACTCCAAACCATTTTCAATCAACAAGAGATCAGGGTCATGTATGATGCTTCTGGCCAACAATAATTTTTGAACAATGCTTTTAGACAAACGTATGTTCTCATGGCCAATATTAGACTCAAAACCATTTCTCAATTTATTGATGGCTTCATTTAAAAACAAAGCTTCTGTTACCTCCTGTAATCTTTGAATGCTAATGCCTTTTCGACCCATTACAATGTTGTCATAAACAGTGCCATTAAACAAATTGTCGGTCGTAAATCTTGCTCCAATTTTACTTCTTAAGTCCAAAGTATCGTAATTTCCTTCAGGTAATCCGTTGTATACAATCGTTCCTTTGTATTCATCGTAAATACCTGCCAAAATGCCCAGTAGGGTTGATTTTCCAGAACCTGTGCCGCCGGTTAAGCAAACCCTCGCTCCCGATTTTATGGTTAAATTCAAACGATTGAATACTTTTTTTCCTGAATTTGGGAAAGTATAATCCAAATCTTTGATTTGAATCTCAAAACCCTTTTTTGTACTGTTCTCTATGATCAAAGTGCCATTCTTACTTTTATCCAAATCCAGATCTGTGACATGCCCGATTTTTTCAAGTGCTGTAATGACATCATAGAAATTCTCCGCATTCAATATCAATTTTTCAACTGAATTGATCACCAATAAAATGATGATTTCGGCAGCTATAAATTGCCCGATGTTCATTTGCTGATTGAGCACCAACAATCCGCCAATAATGAGCAATGCCGCAGCTACAAGTGCTTTAAAAACGATGAGTAAAATGTATTGCAAACGCAGAACATTAAAATGACCTTCTCTGGCATCCAAATACGAAGAAATATTTTGATCTGATTTTTCCATGTGAAGTTTGCCTTTGGTTACCATTTTAAAAGACAATCTCGTTGATGCAATGTCCTCTAACCAGGATGCCACTTTGTATTTGTATTTGGATTCCCTTAAACTTGTGTCCAATCCCTTTCTGGCAGTTAAGCGAATGATACTGATCAACAACAACAAAAGTCCAAATCCAAAGAAGATAAAAAACGGGTGGTAAAATGACAGCAACAACAACCCAAAAAACACCTGTAATACAGCTGCAGAAAAATCAATCAACACTTTTGAAAGTCCTTTTTGAACCGACATCACATCAAAGAATCTGTTCATCAATTCCGGTGCACTCTGATGTTCCAATGAAGCAGCAGTGAATTTCGGCAGTCTGTATGTGAATTCAAATGCGGCATTGGCAAAGATTCTTTGCTGCAAATTTTCTATTAATCGCAATTGATAAAGTTGTAAAACTCCCGTCAATATTACCCCTGACACTACAATCACAACCAAAACGATCCAAGAGGTTGATACCTTACCTCCCTGTATCAAATTGACGATGGCTTGTATGCCCAAAGGGATACTTAAGTTGACCAATCCCTGGAATATGGCATAACTGTAAACCCTGCCAATTTCTCTTTTCTCTAATTTTAGCAGTCTTCTGAACCTCTCAAATGGTGTTATCTTTTTCATCGTTTTTCTTAAGTGTTTTTTTAACCATATCCGTATAAAATTCTGTCATGTATAACTCAGTTCCAATCACATCTGTTAATTTGGGTAAATGTTTGGCAAAGAATTTTTGAAAATGCGCCCCTTCAATGACTGTTGTGACCAACATTCGAGGGTACTTGTATTCAGGAGAATGTTCCCGAATAATTTCGCCGACCATAGCAACAAAGTTTTTGTAATTGTCAAATACACCCTCATGTCTCATCTTGTCTACGCCTTTGTTCAAAATCGCTTTATCGGATTCAAAACAGATGATCCTATGCAATCTAATGACATCAAATGCATCCTTGATCAATTTATCTTTAGGTTCTTCCGTCATCAATTTTAATGCATTGCACAATCTGTTTTCTACTGATTGAATGTTTACCGTGCAAAGGTTTAAACTGTACATCATCCAACCCCAATACCAAGAAGACAAATAGTAAATGAATTTGTATTTACTTTCGAAATATCTGTACACAGAAGCTTCGTTCGAACCTATTTCCTGACCCAGTTTTCTGAAAGTGAAATCCTCAAATCCCATTTCATCGATCATTTTAGTACCAACCTTAATGATCTTAAGGCCCAATTCACTGGATTCGGGATCTTTTAAATACAAACGCTTATCAACTTGTATCTTAATGGTAGATGTAAAAAAATCTGTATGCATTCTAAGTAATGGTAACGCCATCAATAGTATTACTATTACAAAATAAACACATTACCCTCGAATTTGTTTGGACAAAATTATGACCATCGCCCAACAAGAGACGGTTAACACTCTGTTATTTTGACACTTAACAGATCGGAAG
>DASWYG010000316.1:0-45227 GCA_036405075.1 Bacteroidia bacterium
AGAACCTTCTTTCAATATTTTAATCTCTTCTTCACTGGGCGCATTTACTTTTACAAGTACATCGCAGGTGTTACAAACTTCAGTGGCACTGCCAAGAATTGTGGCACCGGCTGTTTTCAGGGCTTCATCAGAAAAGTTTGAATTGACCCCGGCACCACTTTCAACGAAACATTCAAACCCTTGTTTTACGAGGTTTTTAACGACATCCGGACTCAAGGCCACTCTGTTTTCTCCGGCCTTGGTTTCCCTTATGGTTCCTATTTTCATTACGGGCAAATGTAATGATTTTTTGATACCAATTTTAGCAAAAGGGAGGAAATTCAAAAATCCTTAACACCAAATTTGCCTAAAATTCTTATTTCAAATCAGCAAAATCACTGTTACCATTATGTGTTTACATTGTAAGGATTTGGTCAAAACCGAATCATAAAGTCAGCTTTTGAATTAAATCAATTATATTGCAGTTCTTCAAAAGCATGTCTTATTTTTGCAGCCGTATAAACACCATGTATTCAAGAAGATCTATCTTTGTATTGACCATTTCCATTTTTGCATTTTTTGCTTGTAAAAGTGATTGTACCGAATCAGGCACTTGCGATCCGCAACAAGTGGATTACAAATTGGGCATTTATGCCGATTATTTTAGCTTCAAAACCGGAAGTTATTGGATTTACAAACACTCAGTCACCGGGCAATATGACACTGTCACCTGCCTCAGTTCACAAATCAGTCAGCAATCTGTAAAAGGAAATACCAACACCAACAGCCACATCACCATCAATTTTGAAAAACTGAAGGCAACATATTTCAGTTCATTCTCAAAATGGACGTTTACAGAAGAAACTGTGAGTCCAACCGTTACCAGTAATACACTCGAAAGTTCATACAAGATCATGCTCAGCCGTTCGGTGAAATATGAGGGTGACAACATTTCGTTCATTGCACCATTTGCAATAAACTCATGTGCAGGCAAAGGCGGATCTGTAACTTGTTGCGCTAATATAGACACAGTCTTAAAGGTGAATTCAACTGATTACACTCAAGTGGTAAAATACACCAATACCAGTGATGAAGTGTGGAACCCTAATTCATATCCAATTGCCAAGAGAGACCCCAAAGCCATTTATTGGTGGGCAAAAGGAGTGGGCATCATCAGAAGAACAAACTCGACTGAAAACTACAATTGGGATTTAGTTGAGTACCATTTGGTGCCTTAGTTGTATTTGTTGCGAAATTTTATAAATTCGCATAAATCCAAATCTACTAAAACCTATGAAAAAGCATTTTAAATCGCTCATTTTCCTTGCTTTAATTACATTTTTACTCAGTTCCTGTTCAGTAAGCAGAATGCGTTATTCTAGAGGACTGAACATTGAATTGTCGATATTTTCAAAAGACAAGGGCAAAACAGAAAAGATTAAAACGAATTCATCAAAAAAGGAGCCTGAGACCCTTCAAGCCAGTGGTGAGGAAATTCCTGCAAAAATTGAAGAACATAAAATTGTAGATAAAGCCATTTTAGGAAAAATCGAAACTGAAGGAAATGCTGGCGTACAAGCAGAGACCTTTAAGGACAATAAGCAAATTTTAGTGGTCAAGACTGAAATGATTGGCGTTGGTCCTGTCATACATCAAGATATAAAAGACCAGGTAAAGGGCAATGGCACTTCGCTGGATTCAAAAGAAAAGAGGACGAATTCAAGCAAAGCAGGAATAAAGAAAAGCAAAACCGATGAACCTGCATTGACAGGAGCTTTTGGAATAATTGGTTTTGTGCTGAGTCTATTGGGATTGATTTGTATATTGGTGTCATTTCTTTTGGCTATTCTTTTATTGATATTGGGCATAGTTTTTAGTGCCATAGGTATGGGAAAAGGCCGACCAAACAGAGAACTTGGCATAGCAGGATTGGTCATAGGAATTGTAGGTATTTTGCTGATGGTATTAATTGTTATGTACCTCTTTTGGGTATTGCTTTACATTTAATACAACATACTTATAGATTCAATTTCGTTTTTTGATCGATGGAAATAGAATTAACTTGCATTAACCGAAGATTAAATTTTTAGGAAAAGGCGGGAATTTTTTTCATCTTTTTATTAGCTTCGTATAAAACTATATTCCATTAATTAAGGAATTTATTTAATAAATTTTTGTGAAAAACTTCACTTTTAGTGGCTTATGCAGCGCCACTGTCATTTTGTTTTCAATAATTTCATGTAAACGCGATTGTCATGAGACCGGCACTTGTGATCCGGAGTATTATCGATTTGAATTGGGTGAGGCCAAGGATTATTTATGGGCAGGTAAAGGCAGTTATTGGATCTATAAAAACTCAAAAACCGGAGATCTGGATACTCAGATTTGCACATCCGCTAAGACTTATTGGATCAAAAAACAGGGATCAACTAATTATTCAAAAAACATAACTGTCGAATATGAAGTTTTGTCAAGAAATATAAGCAGCAGTTTCAATGATTGGGCATACATAGATGAAACGTCTTTTTACAATCCGGATGCCTTAAGATCTAAAAAAACAGAATTGGAACGAACTGCAATAGGCGAGGGAATAAACCGGCCATTTCTTCATCCATTTGTTTTAAAAGATAAAAGTGGCACAAGTAGTTCTGTTACAACCTGCATTCATACTGATACCAGCATCACCATTCAAGGCAAAACATACGACCATGTGGCAGTTTTTGAAATTGATATGGATGAAATTTGGGAAGAAAAGTTGAATTGCATACGCCCCAATTCAGTGTATTGGTGGGCAAAAGGAGTGGGCCTAATAAGACGGGACATGAAGAGATGTGACTATTCATGGGAATTGATCGAATACAACATAATCCTATAATTGATAGAACAATAGGGTTTTATTAAAGTATTTCTTCCAATAGGATTATTTTTTACTCTAAATAGAATTAATTACTTTTGCACCGCTTTTAAAAGATAAAGATATGATCATAGGAGTTCCAAAAGAAATTAAAAACAACGAAAACCGTGTAGCCGTTACGCCTGCCGGTGTTTCCGAATTTGTTAGACACGGACATACCGTATACGTTCAACAAACCGCAGGTACCGGAAGCGGATTTTCCGATGAAGAATACACCGAAGCTGGTGCCACCATGTTGGCTACTATTGAAGAAGTGTATGCCATCGCTGAAATGATCATCAAGGTAAAAGAACCTATAGAAAGCGAATACAAATTGATTAAGAAAGATCAATTGTTGTTCACCTACTTCCACTTTGCCAGCTATGAACCACTTACAAACGCCATGATCGCCAGTGGAGCTGTTTGCTTAGCATACGAAACTGTTGAGAAAGCCGATCGTTCTTTGCCTTTGCTCGTTCCAATGAGTGAAGTAGCAGGTAGAATGAGTATTCAAGAAGGTGCTAAATACCTAGAGAAACCACTTGGTGGTCGCGGTATCCTTTTGGGTGGCGTACCGGGTGTTAAACCTGCAGAAGTAGTTGTTTTAGGTGGTGGTATCGTTGGTACTCAAGCCGCTAAAATGGCTGCAGGTCTTGGTGCTCATGTAACCATCATGGACATCTCTATTCCTCGCTTGCGTCAATTGGATGACATCATGCCAGCTAACGTACAAACATTGTACAGCAACGGATACAACATCAAAAATGCAATTAAAACTGCTGACTTGGTTATCGGTGGTGTATTGATACCGGGTGCTAAAGCTCCACACCTGATCACCAAAGAAATGTTGAAATTGATGAAGAAAGGTGCTGTATTGGTTGACGTAGCAGTTGACCAAGGCGGTTGCTTCGAAACCACTAAAGCCACTACCCACGCTGATCCTACTTATGTAGTTGAAGACGTGATTCACTACTGTGTAGCCAATATGCCGGGCGCAGTGCCATATACTTCAACTTTGGCCCTTACCAATGCAACCCTACCTTATGCCATTCAATTGGCCAACAAAGGATGGAAAGAAGCTTGCAAAGGCAACGCTGAACTCCTTTTGGGTCTCAACGTGGTAAACGGTAAAGTGGTCTACAAAGGTGTATCAGAAGCATTCAACTTGCCATACACACCGGTAGAAGAAGTGCTTTTATCAGCATCTTGCAATTAATAACTTAATTAAGCAATTCCATAAAATCCCTCTCAACAGAGGGATTTTTTTTGTTATAATGAATTTGAGAATCCTGGGTAGATTCGATCTAAAAATGTAAAAAGATTGTCATAATTAACCCAATTCGCCAACCAGTGGAAATCTGGAAAATACCGATTCGGTATGAGGAGCATCTTTCAATTCGTGACTGAGGTCTTGACCCGCCCAGTGTTCATAATGCTTACCATTTCGCCATAACCTGCTTTCAGAAACATCGTAAATCATACCTTTATATGCCACCCAAATTTCGGGTCTGTCTTGCCCATTTCTCAATGCGAGTTGTTGTCTCGTGTATTTCGGCACCATCTTGTTCTTTTTAATAGCAGTATCTTTGAAACCACAAATATAATTAAGTTTTGAAGTTAAGGTTGTTTCTTGTTTTGGTCATTGTTTACATCATTGCCGTGTTTGGTTGGTGGTTGTATTCATTTGTTACTTACACTGAAAAAGAATTTCAATTGGAATACAACAACCTCGGGTTAAATGCAAAAGTGATACAATTTGAATTGGTTGAGTTCCTCGAAAAAAGAATTCATTCAAAACAAATGAACCCTTATCACACTTTTCACGTATATGAACCCGAAATGAGGGAACTTCACACACAATTGAACAAACAGTATCGCATAAAAACCGAAATGGTTTTGCGAGATTCGAGTTCATTGTTGCACGAACTCATCATCATCAATGTAGCCAAGGAAGAGTTCAAATCGATCCGCAAAAATTTTGTAACCCGCCAAAGAGCCTTTTATTCAGAAGTTATTTTTTTCACCATCCTTGTCATTTCAGGTGTGGTATGGGTATTTGGTAAACTCGAGTCATTGCTGAACCTCAATAAGATGCAAAACAATTTCCTTTTGTCGGTTACCCACGAATTCAAAACACCTCTCACAGCTATAAAACTCAGTGCTCAAACGCTTGAGCAAAGAAAAATGGACGAAGCCACAAAGTCAACCTTGGTGCATCAAATGGTGAACAATTCAGACCGTTTGGATGAGTTGCTCGACAATGTATTGTTGGCCACACGAATTGATGGAAAGAGCTATCGTTTCGATATGAAGGAATTGGACATCACGGCTTTGATCAGAAAATCGGCAGAACTACAATTGTGCAGTCCACAATATACCGGAAAGTTCACTTTCAACGAAGAATCGCAGTCAATTTTAGGAGATGAGATTTCTTTGAAATTGGTGTTCAGCAATTTGTTTCAAAATGCCATTAAATATGCTGGACAGGATTGCGATATCACAGTAAGCTATACAGTTTTAGACAGTGAATTGACCATCACTGTTGCTGATAATGGAAAGGGATTGAATCCTAAGGAATACAAAGCCATATTCAAAAAATTCTACAGAGTAGGCGACGAGAACACCAGAGAAACCAAAGGCACTGGCCTTGGACTGTTTTTGGTGAAGCAAATATTAAAACCTCACAGAGCCAGTATAGTGGCAGAGAGCAATAAACCGCGGGGAACCGCATTCATCATCAAATTTAAACAAACAAAGTTATGAGCAAGAGAATCCTTTTAGTAGAAGACGAAAGCAGTCTTCACGATCTATTGAAACTGAACCTTGAAATGGATGGAAACAAGGTGGTTGGGGTGAAAGACGGCACCTCAGCGATACAAAAATTCAAAGATGAGCAATTCGATCTGGTTATTCTCGACATCATGATACCCGGTATCGATGGACTAAATGTTTGTGAAAATATCAGATTGAAAAATCAAGAAGTGCCGATTTTATTTCTCTCTGCAAAAAACAGAGTTGAAGATCGCATTGCCGGGCTTAAAAAAGGCGCAGATGATTATCTGACAAAACCATTTAATTTGGAAGAATTACAATTGAGAATCAATAACTTAATGAATCGAAAGGGCAGTGTGGCAGCCAATTCGGGTTTTGGTCTAAAAGAATTTACATTTGGGGGAAATACCATCAATTTTGATAAACATTTAGCTGTAGGAATTAATGGAGAATTCAGTTTGACTAAAAAAGAAGTACTTCTGTTGAAATTGTTGATAGAACATAAGAACGAAGTGGTGAGCAGAGAAAAGATCCTTCAAACTGTTTGGGGATACTCAGTTTATCCTTCAACCAGAACGATAGACAATTTCATTTTATCTTTTAGAAAATACTTTGAAATGGACCCTAAAAACCCAAAGTTTTTCAATGCGATAAGAGGCGTTGGTTACATCTTTGAATTTAAAGAGTAATTAACCCATTGATTTACTGTCATTTTTATGTCATAAACTAAAGCCGGAACCTTTGAAAAACTTTAATTAATTGTAAATTTGCAAACTCAAAATTCAAATAAAAACAAACCAAATAATCAGAAATGAAAAAATCAGTATTAGCAGTATGTATGATGGTGTTCGGCGCCACAGCATTTTCTCAAACCTGCGATGTGAAAGACAGTACCCTTATGGGTTCTGGAAATAACACCGACGTCTTTTACAGTTTGAAAAAAGGTGTAACAACAGGTAATGGTACCGTGAGCACAGCATCTTCAACCAATTGGCATTTGGCGTTTTCTGTTCAAGCAAGCAGATTCCCTACTAACCCTGCAAATGGTGTTGCGATCAGAATCAATGCTCCAAACGGCGAAAATGCACAAGCAAGTCTAACCGGTTTGAGATTGGCAAGATTAGCAGGTAAAAATTGGTCTAACTGGTACAACTTGGATACCACCGGTTTATACAACTTACCTGAATTGCTCGATTCAGACAGTACTTGGGATTTAAGTGCTTTCACTTCAGGTTACTCAGTTGCCAGCCCTTTCGATTTTAAATGGGGAGCGTACAATTCAACTTCGCACAAAGTAGAAGGTACCACAGTTTATGTACTTTACAACAAATCTGCAGGATGGTATAAAAAAGTATTCATCAATGACGTTGTTGGCGATACCATGTGGAATTTTACAATCGCAAACATCGACAATACAGATTCTAATTTTGTGCAAATTCGCAAGAATGCATTTAAAAATAGAAATTTTGCATACTACAATGTATTGAACAACACTGTTATCGACAGAGAGCCGGATAACAGAACCTGGGATCTGTTGTGGACCAAATACAGAACATTCGTTACTCAAGGACCTGTAACCATCCCTTATTCAGTAATGGGTGTATTGCACAACAACGGAGTGAAAGTGGGTCAAAACAATGGTAAAACCTGCAGTCAGGTTTGGTTGGCCAACAAAACCGCTAAATCTTCTCCTACCATTTCAACCATGGGTTGGGATTGGAAAACATTCAACGGAACCGGCTATACCATCACAGATACTTTTGTTTATTTCATTGAAGCAAAAGATACACATACTTACAAACTCACTTTTGTTTCTTTCAACGGAGGTTCTTTGGGTAAAACCAGATTCAGCTTCTACGAATCAACTGTTGGTATCAACGATTTGAAAGTGAATGGCAATGTGTCTGTATACCCAAATCCTGCCAGTGGCAGCATCAAAGTTGATGTTAAAGAAACTGTAATGAGCATGAACATATACAACATGAAAGGTCAATTGGTGCACAGCAGCAACGGTTCTTCTGAAGCCAATGTCAGTGACTTAACTTCAGGTATGTACTACATTTTGGTTCAAACAGAAAAAGGATTGTTCAGTCAATCATTTATAAAGGAATAATAAAAGACAGGCATCAATAGATGAAATCTTTCAGCAAATATCTTTTTACCTGCGTGGCAATGTTCTTCGTGAACATTGCCTTTTCGCAGGTAGATGATACGACTGAATACCGACCGGTGGTGATGACCGGTAACATTAAACCGACCACGAAAACGGAAACGGTTCACAGTGTTAAAATCATTTCAGCAGCTACCATTGAGCGTCAGGGTGCCGTCAATCTGTTTGATGTACTCTCAAAAGAACTCAATGTAAGGGTCAGCAACGACAACATTTTAGGCAGCTCTATGAGTTTGCAGGGAATCACCGGTCAAAACATTAAAATTTTGATGGATGGTATTCCCATTACCGGCAGAGAAAATGGCAATATTGATCTCAGCCAACTGAACCTCACCAATATCGACAGAATAGAAATCATAGAAGGTCCGCTTTCCGTGATCTATGGTACAGATGCTTTGGGAGGTGTCATCAATTTAATTTCAAAAAACATCATGCTCGATTCGGCAAAGCCGGTTGCAGCATACGGTCATAGTTATATCGAATCAACAAAAAACTATAATTTCGGAGGCGGCGTGATATTCAAAGTCAAAGACGTTGATTTCGGCGCCAGTCTCAACAGAAACTTCTTTGGAGGTTTTAATCTTGATCCCGAAACAAGGGTCATGATTTGGAAACCCAAACAACAGGTTTTCGGTAGTTTCAGCATTACCGCACAAACCAAAAAACTTAAGGTCAGATTTAAAACCGATATTTTCAGTGAAAAAATTGAAAACAGAGGTATTCCGGTCATCAATCACCTGGAGGCTTATGCTTACGATGAATATTATCTGACCAACAGAATCATCAATTCCCTGAACCTTGAATATAAGATCAATAAAACCACTTATTGGAACGTATTGTCTTCATTCAGTTTTTATCAAAGAGATAAAGTCACCTACAGAAAGGATCTTACCGAAGAATCCAACAACATGCAGGTTGTTCCTAGTCCGGATGCCAACAGCACCAATTCATTTTTGAATTTCATGAGCCGTGGCTCATACAATAAAATAGCAAGCAAGCAGGTAAGTTACCAACTTGGTTACGATGTCAATTTCAATTCTGCCTTTGGTACTAAAATTGAGTCAGACAAAGGACGAATGAACGATTATGCGATGTATGCGTGTGCTGAATTGAAACCATTCAAAGGGTTTAACATCAAACCGGGTTTCAGAGCTTCATACAACACGCGTTATTCGGCTCCATTCATCCCATCTATTCAGATGATGTACAATTATGGCAAGTTTACATACAGATTTGCTTATGGCAGAGGATTCAGAGCTCCAGGTTTAAAGGAATTGTACCTTTATTTTGTCGATTATAATCACAACATCAAAGGCAATCCGGAGTTGAAATCTGAGTTGTCAGACAATTTGAGCGGTGCAATAGTTTATGAAACCAAATACAACAAATCTTTAAGTGTGAGTGTGAGCAACAACTATTTCATGAATTTGATTTACAATCAGATTGCGTTGGTGGCCACAAATCCTATTGCACTTGAATACACATACAGAAACGTAGACAATTTCAAATCCATGGGAACCAATTTGAACATGGACATCAACTATAAGAATTTTAAGTTGAGTACTGGTGGATCATACACCGGCTACTACAACAATGCTTTTGAAATGGTAGGAAAGAAGAAGTATTTTTGGACTCCGGAGCTTAGGAATCAAATTACCTACAAATTCAATAACATAGTTGAAGCAGGTTCTACCAGTATTTCATTGTACCACAAGTTTAATGGTCAAACTATAGGTTATGCCTTGGATGACACTCGCAATGTGATTTCAACTTATACTCAGTCATTCCATATTTTGGATATGACCCTCAATCAAAACTTACTAAAAAGAAAAATCAGCATAACATTGGGTTGTAAGAATCTTCTGAATGTCAGAAACATTCGTTCAACCGGCGTTGCAAATTCATTTCACAGTTCCGGCAGTAATACTACGCCTATCTCTATCGGACGTTCAATTTTTACACAGATCAATTTTAAATTCTAATGACGAAACGTCTGATTTTTCTACTCACTCTCATCAGCTTGTTTTACAGTTCATGTTTCAAGAAGGAAGACCCAATAGAACTTCCTGACGGCAACACCACCATTACAACTTTATCTTTGGGCAATGAATACCAAAATGAAGTTTATTTCGATTTGAGCACCAATTCTTTCATGGTCAAACAAAGACGCAGCTGGGACATTCGCTTTGAAGCAGATGAGAATGGTTGGGGAGTTTTCATCAACACCGGTAAAGGGCTGAGATTAAAGAAACTCAACATTCATGACCTATTGGAGCCACAATCTTACGACACCATGAACATCAGAATGAAAGACACTTTATTGGATGCTCCTGATGGCAAACCCGAAAACTCTGCATTCAAAGATTGGAGACAATACAAGATCACCAAAAACAATAAGATCTATAGCGGCATATATGTATTGGAGTTGAATTACCTCAGTGGTCCGGCCAGATACAAAAGGGTGCAAATAGATTCTGTAACTGCAGATGAATACATTTGTGTTTTCACGGATTTGTATGATGGCGCAGGCAAACCTATAGTCGAGAACAAGAACAAAACCATCATCAAGAAAAGCAAAACTCAAAATTACACCTATTATTCATTTGAAGGAACACCTCATATTGTGGCAGACCAAGAGCCTGATAGGAATACCTGGGACTTTGTTTTTACCCGTTACAATCATTTCTTCTATAACATTCTACCCAATAATCAACCATTTCCATACATCCTGAATGGTGTATTGAGCAGTAAGAACAATGTTGAGGTGGCAAAAGACTCTAGCACCAAATTTCAGGACATCAATTCTACTCATATTCCAATTTATACTTTTTCAAAGGATGCCAACGCCATTGGGTACGACTGGAAAAATCACGCATTTGGAGCTGCCGGAACCTACACTGTCAACTCGAAAGTGACCTATATCATTAAGGACACAGACGGTTATTATTACAAAATGAGGTTCCTTGATTTTTATAATGCTTTGGGCGATAAGGGCTATCCGAAATTTGAATTTATTCAGATAAAATAGGATTGGAAACGTCCTTAAATATTGAGTTATTTATTGGACATTTAAGGCGCTTTATCGAAGAAAACAGAACATTCTAGCGAAAACTTTTAATGGAAAATGCCATATTTTGTCCATCTTTGTGGGCTTAATCCAATGGTATTACATTCAGCGCAGGACATAATGGGGGCGGTGCGATCCGTTCAGGATCCTAAAATCGTTATCACCACCCATCACAAACCCGACGCCGATGCTCTCGGTTCAAGCCTAGGCTTGCAATTGTTTTTAAAGACCTTTGCATATCAGGTAACAGTAGTTTCTCCAACCGATTTTGCAGGATTTTTAAGGTGGATGAAGGGCAGTGAGAACATTGTCATTTATGAACATCAGCCTCAATTGGCTGCCGAATTGGCTGCCAATGCCGACTTTATTTTCTGTTTAGACTTCAATCACCTCTCCAGAATCAATGAGTTTGGTGACGAAGTGGCCAAATCAAAAGCAAAGAAGATCATGATGGATCACCATCAATATCCTCAAGGGTTTGAAGACTTTGCATTTTGGGACGATATGGCCAGTAGCACTTGTGAATTGGTGTACAGATTTGTGAATGTTTTAGGAGAAACAAATAGAATAGATGTAGACGCAGCATCTTGTCTTTACACAGGTTTGGTGACAGATACAGGTTCTTTCAGATTTTCTAATACATCTTCAGAAACATTGAGAATTGCAGCCGGATTGATGGACAAAGGGATCAATCATGTTAAAATTTATGACTCGGTATTTGATAGTTTTACGGAGTCGCGTGTAAAGTTTATTGGTTATGCCATCAGTCAGAAAATGGAGGTACTCAAAGAATTCAATACGGCATTGATCACAATAGACAGTGAGGAATTGAAGCGATATGACATCATTACCGGTGATACCGAAGGTTTGGTAAATTATGGATTGAGCATAGAAGGTATTAAATTGGCCGTATTGATCATCGATAGAGGTAAAATTGTGAAAATGAGTTTTAGAAGTAAGGGTAATTTTGCAGCCAATCAATTTGCAATGCAACATTTTAATGGTGGCGGGCACTTCTATGCAGCAGGAGGAAGTAGTTTCACCACCTTAGATGAAACAGTTAAAAAATTTAAAGAAACACTCAACATTTATAAAGCACAACTCAATGAGAAATAGAAATTACATTTTATTCGCGCTGTCGTTACTCATTCTAGGGGCTTGTAACAATTATTCAAAGACGGAATCCGGCTTGCGTTACAAAATGCTTTTCAAGAGTCCCAATAAGGATTTACCGAAGATTGGTGAGTATTTACAATGTTACTACAGCATAACCAATTCTGAGGACTCCGTGATCTACTCGATTTTTGGAAAAACCCCTGACAGGATTCAATTGACATCAGCTACTCATAAGGGTGGTGACATCATGGAAGCTTTGAGTATTTTGTCGGAAGGTGACAGTGCTCAATTTTTGATCAATGCAGATTCATTTTATTTGAAATCAAGAATGGAGAATGAATTGCCATCATACATCAAACCGGGAACAGACTTGAAATTCATCATCAAGATGGACAAAAGGCTGACCAAATATCAGGTAGATAGTTTGGTGAACATTGAGAAACTGGCAAGATGGAACGATGAGATCAAGAACATCATGACCTATGTGCGCAAACAGGGTCTTGAAATGCAATTGGATTCAAGTTCGGGCATCAGGGTGCAATACATCAAAACCATGCCTGATTCAGCAAAGAAAATAGTGGAAGGCAGTGTGGCTCAGTTTCATTTTATTGGAAAATTGATGGATGGAACCGAGTTCTACAATTCATATACCATGGGACAGCCACAAGCGGTAAGTGTAATGAGAGAGAGATTCGAGCCCAAAGGTATGTATGAGATGCTAACGCGAATGAGAGAAGGAGAGAAGGCCATTTTTATTTTACCTTATGATCTGGCTTTTGGAGCAAAGGGCATTGATGGTATGATACCACCATATTCAACACTGATATATGAGATCAACATTTTAAAAGTTCAATAACATGAAATCAAATCACCTTAAAATGAATAAACATACATTTTACATGATCGTTTGCTTAACAGCAATGACATTGATGAACCTCAATGCAAATGCTCAAAATAATGGCAAATCGACTCCAAAGTCAGGCACTTCAAAAAAGCCTGCCGAAAAAAATACGGCCAAAACTAAAAAACCGGTAGCTAGCAATTGCGATGTCATTGAAACCCCTTCGGGATTGAAAATATTGATGTTGGTGAAAAATCCTACAGGTGAGAAAGCCAAAAAGGGCGATCAAATTGAAGCCCACTATCACGGCACATTGGCTAATGGCAAAAAATTTGACAGTTCAAGAGACAGAAATCAAACCTTCAAATTCAATTTGGGTGAAGGTAGAGTGATAGCCGGTTGGGACGAAGCATTTGCTATTTTGAGAAAAGGAGAAAGGGCCATGATCATAGTACCTCCTTCAATAGGATACGGTGCTGCCAATATGGGTTCTATTCCTTCAAATTCTACATTGTATTTCGATGTTGAATTGGTGAATTTCGAGTCGCCGGAGCCTTATGTACCTTATGATGTACCGGGTTTGGATACAATCACGTTGCCCAGCGGATTGAAATATATAGTCATTAAAAATGGTGTGGATACTGCTAAACCAAAACCAGGCAGTCATGCAAATATCTTCTATGCCGGATATTTGACAGATGGAACCAAGTTTGATGGCAACTTGGGTACATTCGAGGGATTTGATCTTGATGTATACAACGCTGGCGTGATCCAAGGTTGGAAAGAAATGCTGAAATTGATGCATGAAGGCATGAAAGTAAGGGTCATAATACCTGGCGATTTGGCTTATGGCAGCAGGGGATATCCAGGTGTGATACCTCCAAATGCAACCCTGATCTTTGATATGTACATGAAAGAGTTAAATTGACGATGATGAGGAATATTTTAATCACCGGGGGTGCCGGATTCATTGGTTCACATGTTGTCAGGAGAATGGTAAATGCTTATCCTGATTATTCTATCTTCAACTTGGATAAGCTCACTTATGCGGGCAATCTTGAAAACCTGAGAGATGTTGAAAAAAGTGCGAATTATACCTTTATCAAAGGAGATATTACCGACGCGGAATTCATCAACGACTTATTTGCAAAACATCAGTTTGACGGCGTTATACATTTAGCGGCTGAATCGCATGTGGATCGCTCCATTTCAAATCCGATGGAGTTTGTGAACACCAATGTGGTTGGAACAGTGAACCTTTTAAACGCAGCAAAGAACCTTTGGGGAAAAGACAGAAAAGATGTGGTATTCTATCATGTCAGCACTGATGAAGTTTACGGAGAATTAGGAGATGATGGTAAATTCACTGAAACCACACCCTACAGTCCGAATTCGCCTTATTCAGCTTCAAAAGCCGCCAGCGATCATTTTGTAAGGGCCTATCATCACACTTATGGATTGCCCATCAAAATTTCAAATTGCAGCAACAATTACGGTTCGCATCATTTTCCCGAAAAATTGATTCCTTTGATGATCAATAACATCATGAATAAAAAACCATTACCGGTATATGGGAAAGGTGAAAATGTGAGGGATTGGTTATTTGTAGAAGATCATGCTGCTGCCATTGATGTAATTTTTCACAATGGTAAGATAGGGGAAACCTTTAACATTGGCGGCAACAACGAATGGAAAAACATTGACCTTGTAAAGTTGCTTTGTAGGGTAATGGATACCAAGTTAGGTAGAGAAGAAGGTGAATCAGAACAATTGATTACATTTGTAGGCGATAGGGCCGGTCACGATTTCAGATACGCAATAGATTCAAGTAAATTGATGAATACATTGGGATGGTTGCCCAGCGTTACCTTTGAACAAGGCTTAGAGAAAACTGTAGATTGGTATTTGAACAATCAGGAATGGTTGAACCATGTTACCAGCGGAGCTTATAAAAATTATTACAGTGACATGTACACTGACAGATAAGTTAAAAAGATGAAAGGAATCATATTAGCAGGAGGAAGCGGTACCAGACTGCACCCATTGACACTTGCGGTAAGTAAACAATTGATGCCCGTTTACGACAAGCCGATGATTTATTACCCTTTGTCAACCTTAATGATGGCAGGAATCAGAGAGATCTTGATCATTTCAACTCCACATGATTTGCCTCATTTTAAGAAACTATTGGGTGATGGCACTCAGTTGGGTTGTCAATTCAGCTATGCAGAACAACCTGAACCCAACGGATTGGCTCAGGCTTTCGTTATTGGGGAACAATTCATAGGAAATGATAAAGTTGCCTTGATATTGGGTGACAATATCTTTTTCGGTGCAGCTTTACAAAAGCTTTTGCAAGACAATAACAACCCTGAAGGTGGCGTCATTTTCGCCTACCATGTCAGTGATCCTGAGCGTTATGGAGTTGTAGAATTTGACGACAGTAACAAGGCGATCAGTATAGAAGAGAAACCGCTTGAACCTAAATCCAATTATACAGTTCCGGGTTTATATTTTTATGACAATCATGTGGTAGAAATTGCAAAAAATCTGAAACCTTCTCCAAGAGGTGAATATGAAATTACTGATGTAAACAAAGAATATTTAAAAAGAGGTTTGTTGAAAGTAGGCATACTTCAAAGGGGTACAGCTTGGCTGGACACAGGTACTTTTAACAGTTTGATGCAAGCCGGACAATTTGTGCAAGTGATAGAAGACAGACAAGGACTAAAAATTGGCAGCATTGAGGAAGTCGCTTGGAGAATGAATTTCATTGATGATGCCCAACTCGAAAAAGTTGCCACACCACTTCGTAAAAGTGGATATGGGGACTACTTAATCGGATTAATAAAAAAATGAGTAACAAACATATTTTATATCTGTTGGTATTGCTGCTTTTTGCCGGAAGCTGCAAAACTTACACCGGTAACATCATTCTCAAAACAGAGAAAGAAGATGAGAACTGGAAAGATGCGTACAGTAAGGTAATAATTGAATATCCTATTAAAGTAGGGGATAAGATTCAATTTACGCTTTTTACCAATGAGGGGGAATCCATCATAGATCCAACAGGTAATTTGATAAGGGCTAATACTCAAAATGCAAACGGAGGCTCAAATGAACCTGTAGCCCAAAACCCTATCTATGAAGTTTTGGAAACCGGTGAATGTTTGTTTCCTGTGATCGGCAAATTACAGGTTGTTGGTTTAAAGACTTCTCAGTTGGATAGCATTTTGTCTGTTAAATTTGAAGCCTATTACAACGGTGTTTATGTGCTTTCTAAAGTGGTCAATAAGAAGGTCACGGTGTTGGGAGGAAATAAAGGTGGTGCGATAGTGCCTTTTTCGTCCAATATGAACCTATTGGAAGTGCTGGCAATATATGGAGGTTTATCCAATGACAATAAAGGATATAACATCAGGATCATCAGAGGTGACTTAAAGGACCCACAGGTGAAAATCGTCAATTTAAGAACCATTGCAGATATGAAAGCATCAATCGTAACCCTTATGCCTGATGACATCATATACATAGAGCCTATAAGAAAACCGGCAGCTGAAGGTATTCGAGACAATATCTACATTCTGAACATTGTACAAGTTTTGGTAACATTAACGGTTTTGTTTAGCACCATTAAATAATCAACATGATAGATTTTGAATCTGAACATCTGACGACAGAGCAAAAGCCTGCCAATATTCAAGAGAGTTTTTCAATTGAAAAATTAGTGCTGATACTAAAGAAATTTTGGTTCTGGATACCAATTTCTTTAACTGTTTCAATTGTCATCGGTCATTATTACCTAAAATATACACAGCCAATTTATTCAGCTGGTTCATTGATTCGTCTCGAAATTCAAAAAGAAGCCTCGAATCTTGGCATTGGTACTACGGTTCAAACCATGCAGTCGGATAATTTAGAAGGTGAAATAGAATTGATAAAATCAAGATTGGTAGCCGATGAGATATTGAATCAATTGGATTTGAGCACTTCTTATTATGCGGTTGGAAATATTTTAACTACTGAAATCTATAAGAACACACCCTTTAAGGTAGTGATATACTCTGATCCCCGTAAAACAATATTCGATCAGGCATTTTTGGTTAATTTCGTCAATGAATATGAGTTTAAATTGTTCAGAGAAGGCGAGGACGAAAATTCTGCTAAAGTTCATAAAGTGGGTGATATCATTAACATCAATGACTTCAAATTCGCTTTGCAATGGACAAGTGGCAGTTCACTAAAAATCAATCAAAGAGAGTTTATATTTAAAATCAACAGCAGACAAACACTTATAAATTATTTGTTGAATCAATTGCTTGTTGAAGCTTCAAGTACAGAGGCAAGAACCATTACAATAGGTTTTACGGATCAGAACCAACAAAAGGCCAAAGACATTGTCAATGCTTATGATACGGTATACCTCAAAAAATCTATCGAGAAAAAGCAGAAATCACAAGAACAAACACTCAAATTCATAGAGAGTCAAATTGAAAGTACCGCTAAAAAACTTGAAGAATACGAGAACAGTATAGAGGATTTTGTTAAGAGTTCAGGTTCAAATTCCCCTAATGCAGAATACGGCCAGGTAACCCTTCAATTGATCGAATTGGAAAAGGAAAGGGTTAAGTTGAAGAAATCCATCGGTAAATTCGAAGAACTGTTAAACTTCATTCACAAAAACTCAAGTCAGGACAACATAGTGCCATTGGTTTTTGGATTAGAGAACATTCAAATGGCTGATGGTATCAATAAGCTCAATGAGTTGTATAAGCAAAGAGAATTACTAAAGATATCAAGCAAAGAAACCACAGTTCCTTTTAAGAAAATAGAATTGGAAATTTCTTATTTGAAATCACAAATATTGAATTATATCAATGATTCAAAAAAGTATACACAGGAACAATTTGCCGAGCTCAATTCTGAGATCAATACCCTAACAGGCAAATTTGCAGGATTGCCCAATAAAGAAACTGAATTGAATCGTTTGAAACGTTTCAACAATATCTATGAAAAATACTACCTCACTTTAATTGAAAAACAGATAGAGTATCAAATTTCAAAAGCGGGTACAGTGCCTGAATTTACAATACTTTCAGAAGCTTATAGCCCAGGTATTCCGATATATCCGAATACCAATAAAGTTTGGATTGTCTTCATTGTTTTGGGTGTTATTCCTATTGCACTTTTCATAGTGATCAAATATTTGTTGATGAATGTTATATACAGTCAACAACAATTGGAAAACAGATTGCTTGCTCCAATTCTTGGATCAATTCCATCGTACAAGAAAAAGCTTACTGCTTCAACCCTTGTAGTAGATAAGAATCCTAAATCGTCTATAAGTGAATCATTGAGGTCCATACGAACCAATTCAGATTTCATGTTACCTAAAAAATCAAAGCAGATCATTGGTGTTACTTCAACGATCAGTGGAGAGGGTAAGACGTTCTTTGCCATCAATTATGCGGCGATATTGGCATTAACAGGCAAAAAAGTAGTGATTTTGGATTTGGATATGCGCAAACCTAAAATTCACGTTGGTTTCAATGTCGATAACAGCATGGGCATGAGTTCCCTTCTTTCAGGAATGGCAGTTTGGAAAGATTGTGTGAAGCATTCTACATTGACCAATCTCGACTTTATTCCCGCCGGTCCAATTCCTCCAAATCCAAATGAGTTGTTGTTGAAAAAAGAGTTCGACGACCTCATAGATCAGTTGTTTTTAGAGTATGACATCATCATGGCAGATAATCCACCTATTGGATTGGTTACAGATGCCAGCAATGTGTTCAAGAAATGCGATCTTTCCATTTACGTTGTAAGGTCAGGTTATTCAAAAGAAAACGTTATCAATAACATCAACAATCTATATAAAAGTAAAAACTATACAAACCTGTCAGTGATCATCAATGATGTAAACAGAAGCAATACCTATGGCAATAAATATGGCTACGGTTATGGCTATGGCTATGGTTACGGTTATTACGAAGATGATAAAGACGGGAAAAAGTGGTTCAGGAGTAGGAAAAAGAAAAACGATTGATGGGAATATTCAGCAATCTTTTTGGCAGTAAAAAGGCTTTTAATAATCCATTGAAATGGGACATGCACAATCACATTTTGTTTGGGATTGATGATGGGTCAAAATCTCTTGAATACTCTTTGAGAATGGCCGAAATGTATATCTCAAAAGGGTATAAGAAAATCATTGCCACTCCTCATATCATGAGCGATTATTATCCCAATACACCTGAGATCATCCGAGAAAGGTTGTCGATGCTTCAAATGGCCTTGAAAGAAGCCTCAATGGAGCTTGAAACAGGTTGTGCCGCCGAATATTACATGGACGAATATTTCCTCGATAAGGTGAGATCAGGTGATGAATTGCTCAGCTTTCACGGCAATCATGTATTGGTGGAGACATCTTTCATGAACAAACCTGTTTTCTTTGACCAATTGCTCTTTGAAATGAGAACCAAAGGATTTCAGCCTGTGTTGGCTCATCCTGAACGATATGTTTATTTTCATGGCAATTATCAGGCGATTGAACAATTGGTTCAAACCGGTGTGAAATTGCAAATCAATTTGCTTTCCCTTGTTGGTCACTATTCACCCAATGTCAAGAAATTGGCTCAATGGATGATCAAAGAAGGCCATTATAATTTTCTAGGTACAGATGCACATACGGTAGATCATCTTGAGTTGCTTCAGGATGTGATGTCATCAAAACTTTTCGATTCAATTGATTTTACTCGCGTGGAAAACGCAAATTAAGCAAGCGATTCTAAATCCGTCTCTTTTTTAGAAACAGTCAGTAAGAAAATGAAGAATGCTATGGGAACCAATGGCATGAAAAATCTGCTTGTACCAATGGGTCCCGTCAAAGCCAGAATATAGAAGGGAATAAGTACTACAGTTAATTTGAACCACCAGGAATATTTAGATTTAAATAAAAATCGGATGGCAGTGATCAATCTGAAGGCATTGAATGCCATTAATACCATCAATACCAAACCAAGCGGATTTAAGAATATTCTTTTAGCCAATTCAAAAACCCCCTTTTTATTGGTTTCATAAAGCAAATTGTCTTTGTGTGGCAAATTAAAAAATTGAGTAAGATCAAACCTTCCCGGGTCTATCAGAGCAAAGGCAATACCCCGCAAGTGCAGAGTCATATATAGGCCAATGTGTTCTTTGATCTGTTTTGAACTTTGTTTAGCTATATAAGCTTGTTTGGCAGGGTATGAGCCGGTTAAGGTAGCCCTTGATTTTATTCCGTCGATAATGGAATCAGCTTTAACAGTGCCATATTTGTACATCAACATCACATAAGTGTTGTAATGCAACAAATTGATGTTGCTGATAGACGAATAATGCCTGTAACCTGTCCTTTTTTCATTGATAAAACCCACAGCAATAAAATATATGAGAGGCATTAAGGTTATGGCCATATATTGAAATTTAAACCGTTTGAATTCGGTAATTAAATAAATGAGCGGGAATGCCATTACTGCGGCAACCATTACAGGCTTTATGGACATAGCTGCAATGATCAATAATGACAAATAAATGAATTTTTTGAGATCGTTGTTCCGGAAAAGCATCAAATAGAGCATTGCCATGAAGCATGTCTGCAGCCATATTTCACTCATGATCAGGTTGGCATATACAAGCTGAGAGACCGAGAAGATCAAGAAAAAGACAGCATAGAGATAGTTGATCTTAAGTGATTTTTTTTCGGCCATTTTAAGGGCCAATCGAATGTTGAAAAGGCTTAATAGGTTTTGTGCCAAATACACCATCGCAAAAAACAAACCTTGATTGCCAAAGCTTAGGTATTTAAAGATCAAAAGTATCAGTGGGTATAAAAAGGGTCTTTTGGTCAACCAATCCGGGTTATAAGTGTAATTGAGATTCCAGGCATAAAGGGTACCATGGTTTTTTAGATTTTCGGCAGCAAATAAATACTCATCGCTGTCTTGAATCAAACTGTTGTGAAAGAAGACCTGCTTGCTAAAGAAAACAAGATGCAGAGCAATGAGAATCAACCAAAAGGTCTTTCTGTTCATGTTTCAATGATACGCAAATGGAATTGTAAATACAAAGTGTCGAATGGATGCAATTTTAACAGGAAAACGAATGATGATTTACCATTGAGACCAGTTGTAATAAAAGTGATAATATTGTAGTATGACTAAAGGATCATTCGAGGAACTGTTGATGCAGTTGAACGAGAGGCAAAGAGACGCTGTAGAGCACATTGAAGGCCCTGTTATGGTAGTTGCCGGTCCGGGTACAGGTAAAACACAGATTCTGGCTGCTCGTATTGCCAATATTCTGCAAAAAACAGACACCAATCCCGGACAAATACTCTGTCTAACTTATACCGATGCCGGTGTTGTGGCAATGAGAGAAAGACTCATAAGATTTATTGGTCCGGCGGCTTACCGAGTCAATATTCACACCTTTCATTCACTTTGCAATGAGATCATTCAATTTAATGGCAGTTATTTTGGCTATAGAAATCTACAGGCTGCTACAGATCTGGATGTGTTTTCTCTGATCAGGGAAATATTAGATGAGTTGCCGGATACTCATGTATTGAAGCGTTTGAAGGGCGATGTTTACTTTGATGCTTATGACTTAAAAAATTTATTTGATACCATCAAAAAAGAGCATTTTGATCCTGAAACTATCAAATCCAGCGCTGATGCTTATTTCAAAGACAAAGAAGACAATGGCGATTTTACATACAAGGTCAATGGTAAAAATTATAAGAAAGGAGATGTAAAAGAGAAAGACTACAGAGAGGAAAAACTGCGAATAGACAAGTTAAAAGCAGCTATAGATCTGTTTGCTGTTTTCAACGAAAAAATGGCAGCGAAGAAACTGTATGATTTTTCGGATATGATCCTTTGGGTACTGAACGCCTTTAGAGACGACAAGGATTTTTTGTTGAATTATCAGGAAAGGTACTTGTATTTTTTGGTTGATGAGTTTCAAGACACCAATGGTTCGCAATTGGATCTGATCAATTATTTAACAGAATACTGGGAGGTGCCCAATTTATTTGTTGTTGGCGATGACGACCAGTCCATCTACAGATTTCAAGGTGCCAATATTGGCAATATTCTCAATTTTGCAGACAGGTATCAAACACATTTACATACCACAGTTTTAACCGATAACTATCGTTCATCTCAAAAAATTCTGGATGCTTCAAGGGCACTGATCTCCATCAATGAAGACAGGCTGAAAGAAATAGACAAACAACTGATTGCTTCAAATGCCTTGTATGCGGGCATAGATGCTGATCCTGAAATAGAAAATTATCTCAACCCCATTCATGAATCTGTTGCAATAGGCAAGGCCATATTGGAATTGAATCGATCAGGTGTACCATTCAATGAAATAGCAGTTTTATACCGCAATCACAAGCATGTTGAGGATTTGATCAAATTTTTCAATGCCAATAATGTTCCTTACAATTCAAAGAAAAAAGTCAACATACTTGACGAATTATTGGTTCGCAAATTGATCACCATATTGTCGTACATACAAGCTGAGATGACTCGTCCTTATTCAGGGGAACAATACATCTTTGAAGTTTTAAATTACGATTTTTATCACATCGATCCACTGGAATTGGCAAAATTGAGCATAGAGGTGAAGTCTAAAAGGCAGGGCAAATGGCGAGATCTTTTAAATGAAGAGATTGGTGGTCAACAAGATATTTTTAGCTCAGTACCCGGCCACAGTTCAAGAACAGAAATTAAACGATTGGCCAATGATCTCGAATATTGGATACGTCAGGCTGCCAATCTAACCGTACCCCAATTGGTAGAAAAACTCATAGCCAAAGGCGGTATACTTTCACATGTGATGCAAGCGGATGGTAAACGATGGCAAATGCAGATTTTGAGGACATTTTTTGATTTTGTTAAGGAAGAGGCATCCAGAAATCCGGAAATGACCTTGGGCAATTTCCTGGAAGCCATTGATACTTATAGAACATTCGAAATTCCTGTAGAAGCCATGCAGATCTTACACGCACCGGATAGTGTCAATTTAATGACACTTCATGGCAGTAAAGGGCTAGAATTTGACCATGTGTTCATCATTCGTTCTATCGATTCAGAGTGGATCAAAAAGAAAGGCAATTTGCGCGATTTTGGTTTAGCCAAAGTAATGACAGGAAACGCTTCAGAAGAATCGGATGTTGAAGAGGTTAGAAGATTGATGTATGTTGGCATGACAAGAGCCAGAAAGGGTTTACACATTTCTCATTTTAGAAAAGACCTCAATGGAAAAGACCTGAACAAATTGCAGTTCATTGCTGAGTTGGAATCCTTTGCAGGATTGAAAGACCGAAGCGGAGCAATAAGTGATGAAGATGTTTTGGAATTCGAATCCGTGTATTATCAATTTGAAGAAGTGCCTGAATTTGAACTCTTGGATCACGATTATTTAGACGTTTTGCTCGAGAATTACACATTATCTGCAACACATCTCAATACCTATTTGAAATGTCCGATTACATTCTATTTTAACCATGTTTTAAAAGTACCCAGCGCTAAAAGTGAAAGTGCCAGTTTTGGTACAGCCATTCACTATTCATTGGAAGAACTGTTCAGGACTTATCAAAACGCCAATGACAAGCAATTGCCAAGCATGGAGGAAATGATCAAATTCTTTGAGGTTTCCATGTATGCCAATCGCGACAGTTTTACCGAAAAAGGATATAAGCGCTATTTGGCAAACGGAAGAATGGTTTTACCGAAGTACTATGACCAATACAAAGACGAGTGGCTCACAGACACAGTGTTTACGGTAGAAAAGAACATGACACATATTGAAGTGGGAGGAGTGCCAATAAAAGGGAAATTGGATAAAATTGTTTTCGACGGAAACAATGCTTATGTCATCGATTTCAAGACCGGTGATTTTGAGAAGGCATTGAAGAAATGTAAACCACCTAAACCCGAGCCAAAAGAGGGCAATTATGAAGAAACATTTGGCGGCGACTATTGGCGTCAAATGGTGTTTTATCATTTGTTGATTGAGAATGACAGGAACAACAAATGGCAAATGAGCAGGGGAGAAATGAACTTTGTAGAGCCCGATAAACACGACAGGTTTCACAAAGAAGTATTTGTTGTAACACCTGATCAGGCTGAAATCGTGAAAGATCAGATCAAAGATTCTTATTTGAAAATAAAGGCACATCAATTTGAAAAAGGCTGTGGTGATGAACATTGCCATTGGTGCAATTTTGTGAAGTATTACCTCAAAAAGGAGATACATGTAACAGAAACCTTGCCCGGAAGTCAGGTTGAAGAAGCCGAATGAAAACCTTAAATTTGCCGCAAGTTATGATGACCGAGGAAATGCTGAAAAGCTATCTGAATACACTTCGATTGGATCTGAATTTTTTCAAAGAATCCATCAAGGAAGTTAGTCAGGATATTGTCAATGAAGGGTACAGCAAGTATCCTGTATTTATTGCCCATCAATCAGAAGTAAAATTGGGTGAGGTGATACTGGACAGAGAAGAATTGGGTACCAATTTTACCATTCAAGCCAGTACATTGGAGGAATTGATGGAACGACAAATAGTATTACCTAAAAACAAAGATAAATTCATCACAGCATACAAAGATCCACAAAAATTCTGTTGTATATTTTTAGTTACTGAACACGGCGCTCAGTTTGTGTTTGTGCCTTATGAAGTGACTCAAGACCCTAATCCCACAGAGAATTGATATGGGACCAAAGGTAGCAGTTGTCATACTCAATTATAACACCAGAGAATTTCTAGAAAAGTTTCTGCCTTCCGTTGCAGCTACGCGTTATGAGCATTTGGAAATTGTTGTTGCAGATAATGCTTCAACAGATGACTCAGTTCAGTTTACCCGAAACAATTATCCTCAGATCAAGATCATTGAACTGGATAAGAATTACGGATTTACAGGCGGCTATAACCGCGCTTTAAAACTTGTTGAAGCAGATTATTATGTCTTGTTGAACAGTGATGTTGAAGTTGATGCAGATTGGATTCAACCCATGGTGAATCTGGTTCGTTCAAACCCTAAAATAGCGGCTGTGCAGCCAAAATTGTTGGCTTATCATCAGAAAGACCGTTTTGAATATGCAGGAGCTGTTGGAGGATTTATGGACAAGTACGGTTTTCCATTCTGCAGAGGCCGTATATTCGATAGTTTGGAGCAGGACAAAGGTCAATATCAGGACAATCTTAAGGTTTTTTGGGCCACCGGAGCGGCATTGTTCATCAAAGCAGAGCTATATCACACGGTAGGGGGCCTGGATGAAGACTTCTTTGCTCACATGGAAGAAATAGATCTCTGCTGGCGTTTGCAAAATGCCGGACACGAAGTTTGGGTATGTCCTGAAAGTAAAGTGTATCATGTTGGTGGAGGCACGCTTCAAAAATCAAATCCAAGGAAAACCTATTTCAATTTCAGAAATGGACTCATATTGTTATTGAAGAATTTACCACCCGGAAAATTGTTCAGCATCATTTGTATGCGATTGATATTTGATCATGTTGCGGCTTACAGATTTCTGTTTCAAGGTAAATTCGGAGATTTTAAGGCAATTGCAGCCGCACATAGACATTTTATACTTAGATTTGGGTATTGGAAGTCAAAAAGAAAAATTGTTGATGGCAACAAGGCTTATTTTGAAAAAGAAGTTTTAAATGGCAGTGTTGTTTACAGGCATTTTGTAAAAAAGAAATTGACCTTTCCTGAATTGTTCAAATAATAAATGAAAAAAAGGGTAGTCATATTAACCGGAGCCGGTATAAGTGCAGAAAGTGGTATTAGCACATTCAGGGATGCCGGAGGTTTATGGGAAGGACACGATATCATGGAAGTGGCCAGCCCACAGGGCTGGAAACTGAATCCTGAATTGGTTACCGATTTTTACAACAAACGCAGAATCAAATTATCGGAAGTAGAACCCAATGCGGGACACCTGGCGCTCAAACATCTGGAAGACCAATTTGAAACTTACATCGTCACTCAAAATGTGGATGACTTGCATGAAAGGGCAGGTAGTAAAAACATTATGCATTTGCATGGAGAGTTGATCAAAATGAGGAGTGAAGCATTTCCTGATGATATTTATGAAATTGGATACAAAGAAATGAAGTTCGGTGAAAGATGTCCAAAAGGTGGTTTGTTACGACCCCATATAGTTTGGTTTGGCGAAGAAGTTCCATTGATCAATGAAGCAGCTAAGCTGGTTTCCGGATGTGATTATTTACTCATTGTTGGAACATCTTTAGAAGTATATCCCGCAGCCGGACTGGTAAACGAAGTGCCTCCGCATTGCATGACTTATCTGGTAGATCCGAACCGACATGGCGGCTTGGCCGGAAATCGATTGGAGGTCATTCAGGGAACTGCAGCTAAAGTATTACCGGAACTTGTTAACAGACTGCTGAACGCTTGATTTTTTATTACTTTTTGGTATAAATTTGCAAGAAAAAATACCATGAGAAAACAAATTTTCACCATCGCACTAATTGCAGGATTGTCTTCATGCAGTAATTCAGGAAATACAACAGATTCAAACGCAGCAGACAGCACAACAACGGCTCACAATCATGAGGCTGAACACAAAGCTGATACCACAGCAATCTTACCCGGACAAAGGATCTATTTCAAAAACCTTCAAGAAGGTCAAATCATTAAATTGCCTTTTGTTGTTGAGTTTGGTGTAGACGGCATGGAAGTGGAACCTGCTTCAACGGCCAATCCCAACAAAGGTCATCACCATCTGGTTGTAGACAATGAATTGGTGCCTGCCGGAACCATGGTGCCCATGGGCAAAGAAACTGAAGGTTATTACCATTTTGGTAAAGGGCAAACTTTAGACACTTTGAAATTGTCTAAATATCCAATGTTAAAGCCGGGCAAACACAAGATCAGTTTGCAATTTGCCAACGGTATGCACATGTCTTACGGTCCTATGATGAGCACAACTGTAAACGTTGAAATATTGCCATAATGATCTGTTCCTGACGAAAGTCAACTTTTAAACTGACCTAAGTCAAATCTCTCGAATTTCATACATAGTAGCTTTGTACTCAAATAATAAAGCTAATTATGTCACAATTAAAATCAAAAAACGCGGATTTATTTCCATCCTTTGTGTCTGACTTTTTCAATTCAGACAGGTTTTTCACTCCCGGCAAATGGTTTGATGCGAGCATCGAAGAATTTATGCCGGCCGTAAACATCAAAGAAAGCGACAACAAATTCAGTATTGAACTTGCTGTTCCCGGATTTAAGAAGGAAGATTTTAAGATCAATCTCAGTGGCGACATATTAAATGTCAATGCAGAGAAGAAAACAGAATCGGAAGACAAAAACGAAAAGTATACCCGCAAAGAATACAGCTACAATGCATTTTCAAGATCATTCAGCTTGCCTCAGGTATGCAATCCCGACTCAATTGATGCTGCTTATGACAATGGCATATTGAAAATCGCTGTTGCCAAAAAAGCAATTGAAAGTGGTCAGGGTAAAAAGATGATAGAAGTGAAATAGATCATAGGTCATTTTTGGCCAAATTGCAGTAGGTAATATTCAATGGCTTCAGTACTTGAGCTGTTTGAAACTAAAAATTTAATGACTCATCGTGATGGAATGTGTTAAGGTTCCATCAAAAAGAAGGTCTCCGGGGAAGGAGGCCTTTTTTTATCACTTCAATTGTTTTATTTTTGATACTGTTAGAACATTATGGAACAAAACTATCATTACGCCACTGTAACAGAGGCCATAAACACATTAAGAGCTCAGGGCTTCAATGTTGATTTCAATCTCGAAGAGAATTGCATCGCTTGTCACGCAGGCAAATTTGAACCCGATCATTTTGAAATTACAGAGGTATATCGCTATGAAGGCAATACGGATCCTGCAGACGAAGCCACTGTTTATGGCATAGAGTCGAACTCGGGCGTAAAAGGAATATTGGTAACAGGTTATGGGGCAGAATCTGATATAGCCACTGATACCATGTTGGCCAAACTCAGATTGAACCATTGAAAAGTGTTGGCATTTCAGATTTTTTCTATTTGAAGTCTCGATAATGCTATCATTCCAAGCTATGTAATTTGGGGTGATTTGAAAAAAAATGCTTATTTTTGTGCTCAATTCCAAAAAATGAGTGATGCCATTAAGCACGAATGCGGAGTAGCATTCATAAGGCTTCTAAAACCCCTCGAGTATTTTACTGAAAAATATGGAACGCCATTGTACGGTCTGAAAAAATTACAGACTTTGATGGCCAAACAAATCAACCGTGGCCAAGATGGTGCAGGATTAGGAGTCATTAAACTCGATCCTCAATTTGGTCAAAGGTATTTGGCCAGAAAGCGATCCAATTCAAAAAATCCTGTAGCCGATATTTTTGAAGAGATCAACGCAAGCTTAGCAGAACTCGATCAGGATAACCTTAAAAATGCACTGTATTTAAAAGAGCATTTTCCCTATGCCGGAGAATTGTTATTGGGTCATTTGAGGTATGGTACCCACGGTGGCAACAGCCTCGAAAACCTACATCCGTTTTTAAGACAAAACAACTGGATGTGCAGAAATCTGGTGATTGCCGGAAATTACAACCTCACAAATGTCGATGAACTCTTTGCTCAATTGATAGAATTGGGACAACAACCAAAGGAAATCAGCGACAATGTGACCATGCTCGAAAAAATTGGTCATTTCCTGGACGAAGAAAACGAAAGACTTTTCAAACAATTCAAAAAAGAAGGATATTCAAATTTCGAGATCACTCAAAAAATTAAAGAAAACCTCAACATTGAAAGCATATTGAAAAATGCTTTTAAGAGAACCGATGGCGGTTACAATATGGTGGGAATGATTGGTCATGGTGCTTCTTTCGTTATTCGCGACCCTAGTGGTATCAGACCTTCGTTCTGGTATGCCAATGATGAAGTTCTCGTTGTGGCGAGTGAAAGAGCGGCAATAACCACTACGTTCAATGTGAATTACAAAGACATCAAAGAAGTGACTCCGGGTTGCGCTTTGATCATACAAAAAGATGGCTCTTACAAAGAGACCAGAATTCTTGAACAAAGACCACAAAAATCCTGTTCATTCGAACGTATTTATTTCTCAAGAGGCAATGATGCTGACATTTATTCTGAACGAAAAATGTTAGGCAAATTATTGGCCCCAAAAGTATTGGAGTCTTTGAATTACGATATAGAAAACACTGTATTTGCTTATATTCCCAATACTGCTGCAACATCTTTTTATGGTATGATCGACGGTATCAACGACTGGTTAAAAATCAAACGTTCGGAGATGATTATGGCAGAAAAAGACACCTTGACACCCGAGCGCATACAAGAAATACTGACGTATAGGATCAGAAGGGAGAAAATTCTGGTAAAGGATGCCAAGATGCGTACTTTTATCACCAATGATACCGATCGCGAAGACATAGTAGGTTTGGCCTATGATGTAACCTATGGTGTTATCAATCCCAATGTAGATACCTTGGTGATCATTGATGATTCAATAGTTAGAGGTACAACTTTGAAAACCAGTATCCTTAGAATTTTAGGCAGATTGAAACCCAAGAAGATCATGGTGGTTTCGAGTGCACCTCAGATTTTATTTCCAGATTGTTATGGCATAGACATGAGCCGATTGAAAGATTTTGTTGCTTTCAGGGCTTTGTTGGAACTTTTGAAAGAGAGAGGCCTGGAGCACAAATTGATGGAAACCTATCAATTGTGTAAAGCCGAAATGCAGAAACCGGTAGAGGAAATGGAAAACCATGTCATAGCCTTATACAAACATTTCACTATGGAAGAAATTTCCAAGAAAGTGGCTGAAATAGTAACGCCAGAGAATTTTGAACCTGAGGTAGAAATCATTTTCCAAGACGTAGAAAGTTTGCATAAAGCTTGCCCGGATCATACCGGTGATTGGTATTTTACCGGCGATTTCCCTACACCCGGTGGCATTAAGATCACCAATAGGGCTTTCATCTATTTCATGGAAAAGAACACTGCAAGAGCTTATTGATCTAATGGCAGCCGAATCATGTTGCTACTGATAGACAATTACGACTCATTTACTTACAATTTAAAAGACTATTTCGAGCAATTGGGCCAGGAAGTTCTGGTGGTGATGAACGATCAATTGGACGAATCCACTTTAAAAATCAAATTCGAACGAGTCGTTATTTCTCCGGGCCCAAATACGCCCATTCAATCAGGCAATCTTATGTCTATGATGCCACATTTGGTAAAAAATACACCGGTATTGGGCATCTGTTTGGGGCATCAGGCCTTGGGTCAATATTTTGGAGCTAAATTATTAGAAGCAGAGTTGCCCATGCATGGTAAAGTCTCAGCCATCACTCACAATCAAACAGGAATTTATGCAGGCATACCAAATCCAATGAATGTTTGTCGCTATCACAGTTTGATCCTAAAGGATTTGGATCAAACGGATTTGAAATTAACGGCAGCTACATCAGAAGGTGAATGTATGGGATTCGCTCATAAAACATTGCCCATACAAGGCATACAGTATCATCCGGAGGCCATTTTAACCGAAAATGGTTTAAAATTACTCGACAACTGGCTCAATATGACAAGTTGAGATTTGTTCTTGCCAGGTTGTATTTATTTCCTTTTGTTTTAAAGTAAACATATTCATAGCAATGGAATTCTTCATGTGCATCAGCTTTTGCAATGACTTTGGTGCAATAGTCAAACTTAAACCCCAATTCTTTCAAGGTAGATTCTGAAACAATTTTTTCATTGTTTTTATTGAGCAAATGATGGATGATTTTTCTATTGGATTTTAAGATCCCATTCACTGTTTTTACAGGTCTCGAATAGCCGTTGCCAAGCCTATTGTGATATGAACTCCTGCAATGATCCCCGCAAAACTTCTTGTCCGAACGGCCACTCAATGGTTTATGGCAGTCCATACATTCTCTTGTGTTCATATTCAAAATTATTGACTGTTTCTGATTCTTCAAAAAAATCAAAGCTAAATAGTCTTTATTTTGTTTGAAAAAGGTCATTTTTGCAATATGTTGTACTTCAAAAAACCAATGTCCCTTTTAATGGCTTGTGTCTTGTTATTTAGCAATTGCAATGCCGGCAGAAAAGTATCCATTGAGAAACTGAAGAAACCCCTGAACATCATTTTAATGATCGGTGATGGTATGGGATTGGCACAAATTTCAGCAGCTTCATTCGTATATGGCGGTTTGTTCATGGAAACCCTCCTTGATATGGGATTAGTGAAAACGTCTTCATCTAATGATTACATCACCGACAGTGCTGCCGGAGCTACAGCATACAGTACAGGTGTTAAAACATATAATGGTGCGATTGGATTAGGTCCGGATTCAATTTCAAGGATCACCATTTTAGAAGAAGCAAAGGCCAATGGAAAATCTGTTGGTTTAATTGCAACTTGCAGCATCACACACGCTACACCGGGCTCTTTTTTTGGTCATCAATTGAACCGAGAGATGCACAATGCAATTGCGGGTGATTTCTATGGTAAGAACATTGATTATGTAGCAGGCACAGGAAAACCGTATTTTGATATTGAAAGGTTGTTAAAAGATGGTTATCAGGTTCAAACCGGACCTGAAGTGCTTGAAATGAATAAAAGTAAGAAACAATTTTGGTTTTACAACGACAGCATTGATGCACCAAAGGCCAAAGAAAGAGGAATGTGGCTAAAAAATGCGTCGATGAGAGGCATAGAACATTTGTCGCAAAACAGAAATGGATTTTTCTTAATGATTGAAGGCAGTCAGATCGATTGGGGTGGTCATGACAATGATTTTAATTACACCATAACTGAGTTAAAGGATTTTGATGAAACGATAAAATCTGTGATTGAATTTGCAAAAAAAGACGGAAATACATTGGTGATAATAACGGCGGATCATGAAACAGGCGGATTGTCACTCAATCATGGCGATTTAAAGAACAGAACCCTTGAAACCTCTTTTGCATCAACTCATCATTCAGGCATAATGGTACCGGTATTTGCTTATGGTCCGGGATCTGAAAGGTTCAGAGGCACCATGGAGAATATATCTATTCATCATAAGATGAAGTTATTGTTTGGCTTTTAAAGATAAAATGAAAAAGGGACCCTAAAGCCCCTTTTTTCATTAATTATAAGTAATCAATCTGTGTTACCCTGTGCCTAGTACCTGAAGCAGCTTTTCCACTTTGTCGTGGGTAATGTTCACTTCGTATTTATCTTTCAGGATTAGGTATCCACCCTCGCTTTTAACATATTCACTAACGTAATTGATGTTGATCAAATACGATTTGTGTACTCTGATAAAATATTTAGAGATGGAAAGGGAATCTTCAAAATGTTTCAGATTTTTACTGACCAATAATTTTTCGTCATCGGAGAGTACAATTTCTGAATAAGCGCCATCAGCCTTGATGTATACGATCTGGTCGATGTCGATGAATTTGAGTGACTGACCTACAGCAACAGATATTCTCTTGTTGCTTTCAGTTTCCAAGTTGTGTTTCAGAGTCGAGAATTTGAGTGTATTTTCTGTTTTGTTGATTTTAAATTTTAGGCGATCTACAGCTGCCCTGATTTGTTCAGGTTGTATAGGTTTTAAAATGTAATCAATGGCGGAAAGCTTAAATGCCTGCAAAGCAAATTCATTGTATGCAGTTGTGAAAATGATGTCAAAATCAATTTCATCGTCATTGAAAAAATCTAGGATTTGCAAACCGCTGTAGCCCGGCATTTCTATATCAAGAAATACCAAGTTGGGTTTGTGTTTTTTAATCGCTTTAACGCCTTCCGGCAAGTCGTGACAAGTAGCACAGACTTCCACATCATCCGGACAAGTATCTTCCAGTATTGCTTGTAGCATCTTTACTGCTCTGACCTCATCATCGATTATGATTGCTTTTATCACCATACAAATTTGCTTGTTTTAAATGAATTGTATTTTATCACTTTATTAATATCCCCTATTGATTTATAAAACAGGAATATTGATTTGCACCAAAGTGCCCGTCGAATTATTGAACTCATCTGTTTTATCAACTATTCTAACACTTATGGGATTGTTCTTGTCACTGTTTAAAATATCTAATCTGGTTTTATTGGCTCTCGTTGAAAATGATTGATGGGCAGAATTTTTCATTCTGTTAATTTCCCTTGATCTTTTTCTGCCAATGCCATTGTCATCTATGCTCACCTGTATAATTCTTTCCACAGATAAAAATCTGAAATTGATGCTCAATAAACGGTTGCTCATTTTATGCATCAATCCATGTTTAACCGCATTTTCTACATAAGGTTGAATCAACATTGGCGGAATTCTGAATTGCTCAGCCTGAGTGATGTTTTCCAAACTGATCTTAAAATCCAAGATGTTCTCAAACCTCATCTGTTCAAGTTGCAGATAAAGTTCAAGAGTGTCTATTTCTTCCGCAAGGGAAATGGTTTCACGGTTCGATTCTTCAAGTATTTTACGTGTTAAAACAGAAAATTTGCCTAGGTAATTGATGGCCTGTTTTTTGTCGTTTAAATAGATATAACTCTGAATGGTGTTCAATGCATTAAAAATGAAATGCGGATTCATTTGAGAGCGTATACTACTCAAAATGTTCAACTGTAAAGCTTTTTCAAGTTTGAATTTTTCAATTTCAGACTGTGTTTTCAAACGTATATTTCTAATTCTGTTTAAATAAAATAAGCCTATAATGCCCAATACCAGTATAGAGAGCAATAAGTAAAACCACCACGTATTCCACCAAGGTTTTAATATAACGAATGAAGTTGAATACAACCTTTGATTGCCTTCCTGACGAATGTAAAGGGTATAATTTCCGGGACTCAATTGACCAAGGTAAATTTGATCCTGACCTTTGTTGATCTTCAACCAGGTTTCCTTATCCAAACTGTATTCATAATCAACAAAACCTAAAACCGAAGCTGCAGGGCTTTCAATGCCAATGATGACACTGTTGCTGTTGTGGTTGAAGACAGGATGTCTCAGGTCGTGATAGGTCACATTACCGTTTGAGACATAGCTGAAGAACATAGGAATGACAGGTGGTTTTTTTCTCAATTCTCTCAAGTCAACGAAATAGGATTTCTGTGATGAGATCAGATACAATTGATTGTCTGAAATGGTGAAATCTGAACTGTTGTTGAGATCCACCGCCCCTATGTATGAGAAAGTCTGAATATCGAAATTGTCGAGATTAATGCTGTGAATACCCTTGTCACTTAAGATCCAAACATAATTGTTAACCAATTTGATCTTAATGATGTTGTATCCAATTGTGCTGTTAAAATTGGTAAAATGTCTGTGAATCCTGTTGTTTTTTAATATGTATACTCCGGATTGTATGGTACCTACGATGATGTATGGAGGGTTGTAATCAATGATACTCGGAAATATCTGTTTGTCACCATCAAAAATTTGCCTCGACGATTGGTTTTTTTCCTTGGCATAAAAACCCGGAATACCCCCAAAATAAAGAGTTTGAGAAGATGTATCAAATTTTATTGCAATGAATCTTCCCAATATGTCCAATCTTCTTATTGAAGTATCTAATGAGTTGAATTTTGTTTGTGAGGCGATTCTAGACAATATGGTTTTGTTAAATCTATGGTACAGGATATTACCTGTTGTTGCCATATACAAATATCCATTTTCGTCAACAGCAGCATCTTTTAATGCCAATGATTGAATATAAGGAATGGCATTTAAGTTTGAATCGAGAATGATGAATGCACTGTTGCCTAAAATCAAGTGTTTGTTGTTCAGGTTTTTACAAACGATGATGGGTTTATTTCCAAATTTTTCACTGAAATCAGCTTTCTTTACAGCAACCCCATTGATCATTTCATAGAAAATATTGTCTTGAGAAACAGCAAAAACCCTGTCTCGAAATTGAACCAGTTTCAACAATTGGCTATTGGTCGATAACTCTATGTTATTGACTCTACTTGAAGGAATGAAAATGATACCATCATTGATCGTAGAGTACCAGTCATTGCCCAATTTGTCTTTAGCGCTGTGTGTAAAGCTGTGATTGTCTAATACAACGGAGGTTTTGAAAAGCTTATCATCCAAAGAAACACGAAATACGCTTCCTGTTGTATACACTTGTAAATTTTTACCATTTACCTCTGAGTAGTTGTAATTGAATTTAATATCTACGGTTGTTTGGTATTTGTATCCGGGTCCATAATTGATGTACAACTCACTAGATGAATTGGAACTGTTGATGATACAATGTTCATCTACATGAATGATAGACATTTTAATGTTCAAATCAACGGAGTCTATGCGGCGGTTAGAGTATTTATACAATTTGCCATTTCTTGCATTGTTGTAATAAACGGTATCTTTATAGACATGAAAGAACTGAATTGCGTTATTCATCAATGTCTTGTATTCCTTTTTTGATTTAACATCGTATTCTATGATACCGCCTTCGGCATTAAAGATCAGATTGCCATTGCTTAAAAAACCCATCTTAAGTGTTGAAGGAAGAAAATTCAAGTCAAAGGATTTGAACAATTTCATTTCATCGTTCTCAATGTAAAAAGCTTGTAAACCCAAATTGGTCATCCAAATCTTACCGTCAGGTGCTTCATACACATCTGTATAAACATTTGATTTCTGGTCGGGGGTGTAAAAATGTTTAAATGAATAGCCGTCGTATCTGCTGATCCCTTTATCATGAGCGATCCATAGAAATCCTTTTTTGTCGAAACGAATCTTGAAGATGTTATTGGTGGGAAGACCTTCTTTAATTGTAAATGATTTATATACACGCTGTTGACTGTAAACTTGCTGCAGTAAAACAGTAAAAAACAGGGTCAGCAAGCATCCAAATCGCATAAGCAAATATGTAAAAAAAATGTCATAAAACCTCTGAGTTGTCTTAATAAATAGAGCATTTCTGATTGAATTTGGATGAGCCATTGGCACAATGATTAAATGGCAATAGATTTTGGTATAATGAGAACAGGCTTTGGTCAATTTTGGCAAAATGAGTTCAGATTTAATTTCACCTTTGTATCATTCAAAGAAAGGCTTGTACCCTACATACCATTTTGAAAGACTAAAATAATTTTGCACACTAAAGCCCCTTTAAACTGGGGCTTTTTTTATGGGTTTGATTTTCTGGTTGAAAGAAACTCTAAGGCTTTCACACTTAGGGTTTAGGTTTCAAGCATCGTATCTGACCAAGGCTGTAAACCGGCGAAATCACTCGAGAAACTGCATAAAAAAAGGCCGGAACAAGTCCGACCTTTTTTATTTATAATCTTGTAATTTAATTATTTGACCTCTTCAAAGCTCACATCTTCAACGTCTGCACCATTGTTGGCGTTGCCATTGTTTGCATTAGCTGAACTGCCTTCCTGAGTTTGACCTTGTGCTTGCTGTGCAGCATAAATGTCCTGACTTGCAGCTTCCCAAGCTTTATTCAACTCTGCTGAAGCTGTGTCGCATGCAGCAATGTCTTTGCTTTGATGTGCAGTTTTTAAGCTGGCAAGAGCAGTTTCAATTGCAGATTTTTTGTCTTCCGGCAATTTATCGCCATAATCTTTCAAATTCTTTTCAGATTCAAAAATCATGGTATCAGCTGCATTTAATTTTTCTACATCTTCCTTGGCTTTTCTATCACTTTCGGCGTTGGCTTCAGCTTCTTTTTTCATTCTGTCGATTTCTTCTTTGCTGAGTCCACTTGAACTTTCAATTCTGATTTTTTGTTCTTTCCCTGTGCCTTTGTCTTTAGCACTTACATGCAATATACCGTTGGCATCGATGTCGAACATCACTTCAATTTGAGGAACACCTCTTGGAGCCGGAGGGATACCATCGAGGTTAAAGTTACCAATGGTTCTGTTGTCTTTAGCCATTGGTCTTTCACCTTGCAACACATGTAATTGAACACTTGGTTGATTGTCTGAAGCAGTACTAAAAGTCTCACTTTTCTTGGTAGGAATAGTGGTATTGGCTTCAATCAATTTGGTCATTACACCGCCATAAGTTTCGATACCCAAACTCAGTGGGGTAACATCCAGAAGCAATACATCTTTCACTTCACCTGTCAATACACCACCTTGAATTGCAGCACCAATTGCTACAACTTCATCCGGATTAACACCTTTGGAAGGAGCTTTGCCGAAAAATTTTTCTACTGCAGCTTGTACTGCTGGTATACGTGTGCTACCACCAACCAATATCACTTCATTGATATCCGATGTGCTGTAACCGGCATTTTTCAATGCAGATTTGCAAGGTTCTATGGTTCTTTGTACCAAGTCATCTACCAATTGTTCGAACTTGGCTTTAGTAAGTGTTCTCACCAAGTGTTTTGGAATACCGTCTACCGGCATGATGTATGGCAAATTGATTTCAGATGAAGTGGTGCTGGAAAGTTCAATTTTCGCTTTCTCGGCAGCTTCTTTCAATCTTTGCAATGCCATAGGGTCTTTGCTCAAATCCAATCCACTGTTTTCATCTTTAAATTCTTGTACCAACCAGTCGATGATCTTTTGATCGAAGTCGTCACCACCCAAGTGTGTATCACCATCGGTAGCTTTTACTTCAAATACACCATCTCCGAGTTCAAGAACAGAAACGTCGTGAGTACCGCCACCACAGTCGAAAACAACAATTTTGAGGTCACTGTTTTTCTTGTCGAGGCCATAAGCCAATGCAGCAGCAGTTGGCTCATTGATGATCCTTCTTACATTTAAACCGGCAATTTCGCCTGCTTCTTTGGTAGCTTGTCTTTGCGCGTCATTGAAATATGCAGGAACGGTAATTACCGCTTCTTTAACTTCTGTACCCAAGTAATCTTCGGCAGTTTTCTTCATTTTTTGAAGAATCATTGCACTGATTTCTTGTGGAGTGTAGAGTCTGTCATCGATTTTAACCCTTGGGGTATTGTTGTCACCTTTGATGACTTCATAAGGCACCCTTGCAGTCTCGATGCCCACCTGATCAAAAGAATTTCCCATGAATCTCTTGATAGAGAAAATGGTGTTTCTCGGGTTGGTGATGGCTTGACGTTTTGCTGGATCTCCTATTTTGCGTTCGCCGTCTTTCATGAATCCGACGACAGATGGTGTGGTGCGCTTGCCTTCGCTATTTGCAATCACCACTGGTTCGTTGCCTTCCATCACTGAAACGCAACTGTTGGTTGTTCCTAAGTCTATGCCTATTATTTTGCTCATAAATATGGTTGTTACTCCTTTATATATCCTTTTGTTTTCAAACCAAATGCCAAGCCCTGTTTTTTAACAGTTTAATGCCATTTTTTTAAAATATGATCGAATTGTCTGACAAAAAGTCGGTTTTTGTCGGTAAAGAAAATGATCGGAAATGACAGAATGTGTGTGAATCTGACAGGATCAGCGCAAGAAGAATTAATTTTTTACAAATCCCAGTGACTTGTAATTAAGGTCTTGGGTCAACACCGTTTTCATGGTTTCAGAAATGGTCACCTGGTCAAAATACATGGTGTTGCGTGATGCAAATATACCAACCGCATTGTCAAGGTTGGTGTATTCTGTTTGTTTTTGAACGATACCTATTGATGGCGTTGAAGATTGTATGTAAGTATCCAGTTCCCTGTTACCTGAAACCAATACCACACTGCAATAAGTGAATTTCCTGACGATGTTCGGATTGGGTTTCAACTCATTCAAAAGTATAGAGTAAAAAGATGCACCGGCGGTTCTTTGAGTCACAATCTCCCTGTCTTTGTCTTTACTGGTAGATGATCTGAAACTTCTCATGATCTTCCATGAGATGGTTTTCGTTTCTTTGATCGTTGTGTCAAATTTATTTTGTTCTATATAACTGAAATTGAAATAGCAATCAAAAATCTTGGAGTTCATGCCGGTTTCAAATTGAAGGTTCAGGTTGCCGCTTGGTGGTATGTTTATGATCCTGGTAAAAGGATTTACAGGTTGATAGACATTTGGATTCATCGCAATATTCGTTTGCGCTGAAATCAATTTGCCACTTTTAGGCAGTTTCATCTCAAATCTGTAGGTTTGAGTCTGAAAGATCTGTTCGGTTGTAACGTATAAATAATTGGGTGAATTTACAAATATGCCACTGTCCTTCAAGGCTATATTGGCCTTATACAAAGGAATTCTTCTACCGGTTCCTACTTCAACCAGTTCAGGAGATATTGTATCGAAATAGAGGGAATCGGCAATTTTGGCAACATCAACTGCTCTTGCGTTTGGGTTGACAAAAACTTTGTTGATCTTGATGAATTGAACATTTGAATTGGGGTCCAATAACCCATAAATGGCAGCACTTTCTTCGTAATCTGCCAAGACTTCAATTTCATTTGAACAGCCACTATAAACCAGCGCGAATACAGAAAGAACTAAAAAACGAAAACACGACTTCATAATGAGTAAATATTATTAATTTTGCAACATCCGTTATAAATACAACGGTTATGCAAAGATGAAGAAATTATTTCTAATTTGGATGTGTGGGTCAGGATTTTTTACATTCGGACAGGAGGTGAACAAAGAATTCACCAAACTTCTGCTGAATGAGCAATTCTCCCAAGTAGAAAAGAACTGGAGCAGTACGTTCAATGCCGATAATCTGTTCATTGCCCAAAACGGTTATTTTGAACTCTACCGTAAGTCTAAGAAATCGGGTTACTTTTTGTTTTCAAATTCCACTGATGAATATTCTGCGTTTCAACTGGAAACTGCTATAGTCTTTAATGAACACGACAACAAAAAACAAAGTGCAGGCGTGCTCATGATGGCTCAAAATGAATCCGGAGGTCTGTTGGTGGAGATCAATCAAAAAAGAGAATACAGGGTAGTAAGGGTTTATAAAGACAAACAAGTGCCACTCAATGGCAATGGCAATGGTTGGAGAAAAGCAGCTTCAGCAATCACCAAAGTTGAAAATACAATTCTCATCAAGACTTATGACAAAGTGTATGATTTGTATGTGAATGGCATTTACCTGGAATCGTTTACCGATATAGAACTCAACAAAGGTAAAGTGGGCATATTTGTTGGTCCGGACAGCAAAGTGAAGTTTGATTATCTTAAAATTTTAGGGGAGGAGAAAAAAGACCTTCAATCGATAGTTCCAAATGAGGAAAAGACCAAAGAGGAATCATTTACCCTCATCATTGTTAAATTAAAAGATCAGATCAATCAAAAGGAACGCGAGTTGGATGAGGTAAAAACAAAACTGAAACTTTGTGAAACTTCAGGAGGCACCGGTGTCAGAAATTCGGATACAGGATTGCTGAATCTTAAAAATACACTGTCTTCAAGAGTCGATGAATTGGAAGAAGAAAATGATGAATTGAAATTCAAATTGATCGGTATGGAGACAGAACTTGAGCAATTGCGAGAGTTTAGAAAAGGTGTTGAAACATCAGCAAATGGCGATATTGTTATCAGTTTGACCAATATCGTGGCATCACAAACAGCCACCATCAATGAATTGGAAAAAAAGAATAAGTCATTGAATGAGGAAAGCAATGGTTTGTTCATAGAAACGAAAGATCTAAGCAAGAAATTGGATATAAGGACCAATCAGTTGACTGCAGCAAAAGCAGAGAATTCGAATTTAAAATCTCAGCTCGACAGTTTGAAGAACTTGGTTTTACAACTGCGTGATACCATTAAAATGAAAGCATCTGACACCGCCAGTGGGGCGCAAATGAGGCCAATGACCGATGAGGAAAAGCTTCAGCAGATGATTGAAAAGGAACGTGAAGAGAGAAGGAAAAGAAAAGAAGAGGAAGAGCGATTACGCAAAGAAGAAGAGGAAAAGAACAAGAAAGAAGGTGAATAATGGTAGTGGTCAGCTCACTTTTGTTGGACACCTTGACTCTTAGCAACAAAAATGTAAGTGCCATGGCTTTATGGCCATTTATCATATTCAGAAAAGAGTCTGACCGCAATAATCAAGTGATGATGAACCATGAGAAGATCCATCACCGTCAGCAACTTGAAATGCTCATTTTACCTTATTACATCTGGTATTTCACAGAATATTGGTGGAGCATGGTGGTCAATGGTTTTAAACACCATGAGGCATACATGTCGGTGAGCTTTGAAAAAGAAGCCTATGCCAACGAAGCAGATTTTAATTATTTGAAAAAAAGAAAATTTTTAGAAGGGCTCAAATACCTCAGAAAACAAAATAAATGATAACGGTAATAAAAATTAAAAAACCCGAGGAAAAGGACTTGGCATTTGCAATCAGAAGACGTGTATTTGTTGAGGAGCAAGAAGTGGATGCTTCAGAAGAGTATGATGACGATGACGAAAAATCTACACATTTTCTGGCTTACTGTGAAGGTGTTGCATGCGGTACAGCAAGATGGCGATTTAAGGATCGCGGCATAATAAAATTAGAGCGTTTTGCGGTTGATTCAATTTATAGGGGAAAAGGAGTAGGGGCAGCATTGGTAAAAGCCGTTCTTGATGATTTGCCAATGGCTGAAAAGGTGATGATGCACGCCCAATTACATGCCATTCCATTCTATTTGAAGCAAGGTTTTATCACATACGGTCCTGAGTTTGAAGAGGCAGGCATTAAACATTTTGCCATGAAATTGAGCTGATTCATCAAAAAAATATTCTGAGTGGGAATACTCTGCCATTTTTAGTTAATTTCGCGACTTAATAATTCAGCGCTTATGTTAAAGGGAAAAACCGCATTAATCACAGGAGCCAGCAGAGGAATTGGCAAAGGAATCGCAGAAAAATTTGCTAGTAATGGTGCCAATATTGCATTCACATTTGCAAGTTCAGTAGAAAAAGCCAGGGCTTTTGAGAAAGAACTTAGTGAAAAATATGGTGTTAAAGCCATAGGTTATCAAAGCGACGCTTCTGATTTCAATGCAGCAACGGCTTTGGCAGATCAGGTAGTGGCAGATTTTGGCAACATTGACATTTTGATCAACAATGCCGGTATCACCCGCGATACATTGTTGATGAGAATGAGTGAAGAACAATGGGATGATGTCATAAACACCAATCTGAAATCAACTTTTAATCTAACCAAAGCCTGTTTAAAGACTTTTCTGAAAAACAGAGCAGGTAGCATCATCAATATGTCTTCTGTTATCGGTGTAACAGGAAATGCCGGTCAAGCGAACTACGCAGCCAGTAAAGCAGGTATGATAGGTTTCACCAAATCTGTAGCAAAGGAATTGGGTAGCAGAAATGTAAGATGCAACGCCATTGCACCTGGATTCATCGAAACTGAGATGACCTCAGGATTGGATGAGGCCGTTAGAAAAACCTGGGTTGAAGGTATTCCTTTAAAAAGAGGCGGAAGCACTGATGATGTAGCAAATTGCTGTTTGTTCCTGGCTAGTGACATGAGTGCCTATATCACCGGGCAAACCATCAATGTTTGCGGTGGAATGGTCATGTAATTGAGAGAACGAATTGGCATTAGATCAAGATCATATTGAGGAAATAAAGGAAGACAAAGAAATGTCTTTCTTCGACCACATCGATGAGTTAAGAAAACACCTCATTCGAAGTGCTTTTTTTATTGTCGGATTTACAATACTGGCACTGGTCTATATGGATTATGTTTTCCATCACATCATATTGGGGCCACTGAGAAGCGATTTCATTACCTACAGGTTATTGTGCGATTTTGCCAAGAAATTTAATTTGGGTGATTCATTCTGTATCAATGATCTTAATTATACATTGCAAAACACAGAAATGGCCGGTCAATTTACCCTCACTTTCAAATTGGCTTTCATCGTAGGAATCATCATGGCAATGCCGGTCGTTTTATTTCAATTGTGGTTGTTCATCAAACCGGCATTGAGTAAAAAGGAAATCAAAAATACAAGAGGATTTGTCTTCTATACTTCGGCACTGTTTCTTGCCGGTATATTTTTTGGATACTTCGTACTTAGTCCTATTTCCGTCAATTTCCTAGGTAACTATACATTGAGTCCATTGATCAAAAATGAGATCAACATCGATAATGTACTTTCATTTTTATCGTTAATTGTATTGGGTACCGGACTCATTTTTGAATTGCCTGTCTTGATGTATTTTCTTGCCAGAATCGGACTTATATCCTCTGCATTTCTGATTAAGTATCGCAAACACGCTATATTGGTCATATTGATCATAGCAGCAATAGCAACACCTCCGGATGTTATCAGTCAGGTAATATTGACCATCCCATTGTATACTTTATTTGAAGTGGGAATCATCATCATAAAAAACGTAGAAAAAAACAAATTAAAAACCAATGAATAATTCAATTAAAATTCAGATCGGCTCAGACCATGCAGGTTTCGAGTTAAAAGCCAAAGTGATTGCATTCCTTGAAAGCTCCGGCTATCAGGTTCAAGATTTTGGTACCTATTCGTTGGATTCTATGGATTATCCGGATGTGGCACATCCGGTGGCATTGGCTGTGCTCAATGATGAAAACAGTTTGGGTATATTGATCTGCGGCAGTGGCAATGGAGTTTGCCTTACCGCCAATAAACACAATGGCATCAGAGCAGCACTTTGTTGGTTGCCTGAATTGGGTGCTTTGGCCAGACAGCACAACAATGCCAATGTACTGTGTTTACCTGCCAGATTCATCAGTGAGGATACCGCTTTAGAAATTGTTAAAGCTTATTTGTCAGCAGAATTTGAAGGTGGTCGCCATCAAAAGCGAGTCGATAAGATCGATTGCTGATCAATAGAAATTTCTTTTATCAAATTTTCTCCAGTACCAAACCAGGATAAAACCTGTAATACCGCCACCTATATGAGCGAAGTGAGCTATACTGTCCCATCCAAAATTACCTATACCTAAGAAGAGATCGAGTCCCAGAATAATAGGAATGAGGTATTTTGCCCTGATTGGATATGGAATGAACATCAGCGTTAATTGAGAATTCGGGAAGTAAAAAGCAAATGCCGAAGCCAAGCCATACAAGGCACCACTGGCTCCAAGAACAGTTGATTGAAATACCTCCATAATGGAATTAATATCCGCCTTTGAATAAGTTGGGGGATAATAAATCAAATCGTTTTCTATCTTTATGCTTAGGTCGGCTAAACTAGGGAAGAATTGTCCTGTAATTTTGAACATTTCAATGGCATGCATGGCCACATCTAAGGCCAAAGCACCAAAGCCTGAAATGAAATACAGAATAAGAAATTTCTTGGTGCCCATAAAGTTTTCCAATATAGAGCCAATGAAGAACAAACTGAGCATATTGGAAATGATGTGGATCTCATTTGCATGCATGAACATGCTGGTGATAGGTTGCCACAAACGAAAATCAGGACTTCTGAAATAATGTTCTCCAAGAAGATTCACCAGATCTATTTGCCCACTTTTATCCAATAGGAATTTTCCTATGAACAATACGATATTGGCTATGAGTATTTGTTTTACTGCTGGCGTTAGGTTTCTAAACATGTGTTTTATTTAAATAAGTCGTTTAATTGTTGTGTACCCATCTCGACATAAACTAAATTGCCGTTGGGTCTCACCGAGGGCTGATCACAGTTGAACAATTGCTCCAGCAGTTCTATGAGCTGCTCTTTTTCCAGTGATTTGGTTCTGAATATGGCTTCATTTTGCGCCAATGAAACCGCTAGATTTTTGCGTTTGTCATCGGCAAAATGTGAAGAGTTGTTTTTAAAATGCTCCAATAATCCTTCTAAAAGTTCTTTCTCGGTGCCTTTCATGGTTTCGGCCGGAACACCATTGATGATCAAACAATTTGAACCAAAATCTGCCACATCAAAACCCAATTCTTTCATTTCATCAATGATCTCATGAGCCAAAGCATAATCCTTACTCGATAACTCTAGTGTTCGGGGAAATAACAATTGCTGAATAGGTGCTGATCTGTTGGCAATGTTGTGCATGTGCTTTTCAAATAAAATACGTTCATGAGCAGCTCTTTGATCAACAATGATGAGTTTGTTGTCTTTATTGGCTGCAATAATGCCATCTGTCAATTGGAAGGCATCAGATATTCTAACAGTATTGTGTTTAAAAAGCGTCTCTGGTACTTTGCTGCTTACCGACTCTGTTTCCTTGGTCTCCATGTACTTGTTGTCGAACAAAGCATGCCATTGGGCATTTTGAGCCTGTTTAACCGATCTGTCTGCCTGAAAAGGATTGTAGCCTTTGTCGATATTGACTTTTGGAGGAGTAAAGCTCTCTGATTTGTCTTTTAGAAATGCAACCGGATTGAAGACATTTGGATCAGCGAAATCAATTTCAGGAATCACCACGTATTGTCCTAAGGCTTTTTTAACTGCCGATTTTACAAGTG
>DASWYG010000317.1:0-4124 GCA_036405075.1 Bacteroidia bacterium
ATGGTAGTACAAAAATCATCAAATATATCGTTGAATTAACAGATATTGAAAATGAGCTAGTTATTCAGTCAGACAGTGCATTTTACTCAGACACTCTTCAAGCTGGAGACACCTTAATTGCATATGATCTCCTGATGCGAATGGCCCTGATCGGAGATTTTGCAGAACATTACATAGAAAAAAGACGCTTTATGGAAGGGTACTATAATCTGAAAATTCTTTTTTATGACTCCAACCATGTCTTTCTAAATGATTCATCAGTAAAATTTATTCATATAATAGATGACCAATTACCAGCACTTATTTCACCACTTGACTTAGTTGAAGTACAGGATTCTCAGCTAAACTCCACAGTCTTTCAATGGACCAAAGCCAAAAAAGCAACTTATGAAAACTTCTACTATTATTTCAAATTATATGAGATAAATGATTCCTCGGATATTTTAGATCTAGAAAATGGCTTTAATTACTACCCTCCAATTTACCAAACTACCATATACAATGATACTTCTCTAGTAATTTCATTTCTCTATAATTTACTTGACACAAACAAACTATACGCATGGTCTGTAAAAACACATAGAGACGTTGGTCTTCTTTACCCTTTTGTTGCAAACAAAGGTATTTCTCAGCCATATATCATTAAACCTTCTAAATACAAAAGGGGTGTACAATGTGTAAATCCAGATTTGGACGGATTTGAGAATGGAACTTTAAGTGGTTGGGTTTGTTATTATGGTACAAGACAGAGTGCAAAAGATATACATAAAATTAATTATAACGCTTCGGCAAATCCAATCTCAGGCCGACATGAAATAGTCAATTCATATATAGATCAAAAGAATATGAAAACTGTGCCAGACAATGGGGGATCATATGCTTTAAGACTAGGTTCTCCAAATGGCGATGGTAATGTTCAAGCAGTAACAAAAACATTCTTTGTTACCGCAGCAAATTCTAAAATTAACATTAGATACGCGGCTGTATTTGGGTATTTTGAAGGCCATCAAAATGATGTTTACCATCAACCTTATGTAGAAATAATAGTCTATGCTTCGAGATCTTTAATAGCAGTACCTGTGGCATATTTACAGCTTTGGGCTGGCAAAAATGACAATTTCACAACTATTGATAGTAATGTTTCAAAGCGAGCATGGGATTGTGAAGTGCTTGATTTATCAGGATTTATTGGTTCAAATGTAACAATACAAATTTCAAATGGCCCATGTAATAACAATAACCATTGGGTATATACCTATATAGATTTTTGTGGATCTGTTGACTCTGAGCCTTCGATAAGTTCTGATAATAACTTTTGTATTGGAGATAGTATTGAATTTGATGGTTCAGCAAGTAGTAATTACACAACTTGGAAATATTCAGTCCAGTCATGCAATTCGTCTCAAACTGTTTTTTATGGAGATAGTGTAGAAAGTGATTTGTATATCAATACTGACATCCCGTCATCAATATCAATTAATGACTTGATAAATAAAACCGGGTACAAATGTGGTTATTTCAAAGTTATACTATATACCAAAAGCAAGTGTTCAGAATGGCAATCGGAATCTAAACTTATCTACATAAGCTGTCCTGCTTTAGGTGTTGCAGGACCTGATATATGTTGTCCCGGGGGTGTTTGTAATGTTCAAATTGGAACAACTGGAAATGTAAGCAATACATATTCTTGGTCACCGTCAGATTGCTTGAGTAGTTCAACTGTTGCGAATCCGTATTTTTATTCTTCTTATTGCATTGCTCCACCAACATTTCCCAGAGTATATACTTTAACCGTTACTGATCAATATGGGTGTTCTAGTTCCGATGAAATGACTTTTCATAGTAACAGTCCTAATATTGATACGGTACTTCAAACTACAGTTTTGGGGTGTGCACAACAAATGATCTTGGTTGGAAGCAATTATTCATCCATAGATTGGAATTGGTTAGATAGCGAAGTTGGTAATCAACATTATGAAGAAGATACTATCATTGTCCCGGGTCGAGATTATGCAATTACTTTAGAGCTAACTTTAAATAATTCTTGCGGAACAGACACAACAAGTTTTTATATACCTCCTAGAGTCGTATTTCAAACAAGAGCATTAAAAATCGGTGCAACCCAAGCTGTTTCTCATCCAAACGGTATTTTTGGGGTACAAGACATGTCGGGACCATCTTTCGGGGCGCCAAATGCTTACTTTGCGTCAACAGAAATTGTACTAGAAGTATTTGACAGAAATGGTGGCATCTGGGTGGTTTATGAACATCATGGTAGTACGATCAATAATGGAGATATTAGATGGGACTGCAAGATCAATGGTAAACCTTTAGCAAATGGTATCTATATATGGAGATTAGGACTCAAAAACTGCTTCAATATAAATTCTCATAGCTATGAGTACGTACATTTGTATTATACTGAATGTACAGAATGGGGTAAATTACGTTTATTTCCTTGGCCTCCCTCTAGACCCTGCACCAAAGGAGACGATTACGAAGATGATAATGAATCACAAGTATCAATTGAAAAATAATAATTAAAAGTCTTATGAAACTAAACAATTTAATAATCTTGCTATTTATGGCTCATTTACAGTATTGTTATGCTCAAATTGGTTCAACAAACATTAGAAACGGCTTTGCTGAGTCTACTGAAATTACTGAGTATAAAGATTATATATATTATTCTGGAACATACAATGGAGATGTGAAAATATGTAATAAATTATTTAATGGCTATTTATATGGATCTCCATTTATTGTTAAAACCCAAAAGTTTAACCAACATTCAGTATTACTTCAACCTACGAAATCATTGACTGGACATTCTTCATACAAACATCTTTATACCTATGACAATTCTCTATACATAACAGGTGTTTTTACTCGATCAATGGCAATCAAAAATGACACAATTGATGTAGGAAATAAATGGAAGACATTTATATTAAAATTAGATGAAAAAGATTCATTAATTTGGTTCAAAGTATTAGATTACCCATCAACATCTATAGCCCCACAGTTGATGGTTTTTGATAACAAAATATACTCTTCATACGAATACGTTGATAAAGAGTTCTTTTATATCAAATTATTAAGTATCGATATAAATACTGGCAGTATTTCTGATGTAAAAGAAGTCACCAAGCTGAACAATGGCGAATTTATTGGATTTAATAACCATCTTGATACAATTTTTGTTTATTATAAAGATGCAAATAGACTTTATTGCTCCTCGTTAACACCAAATTCAAATATTTCTGTAAAAAGTTCTGAAATCAACGGGGTACTAGTAAAGGGTGAGATTTGCAGTAAAGACTTGTTTGCCATAACCCATCTAGTATCCGGTGACCAGTATAAATATAGCCTTAATGTCTGGAAGGAAAATAAATTACTAAACTTTGATTTGTTTAAATCAAGTTTTTTAGGCTCAATTGATGTAATAGAAATAAATGATTCAATAATACAATTGGGGGGCTTTTTTAATAATACCCTTGAATTTGGTTCAGCCTTTCATAGAGAATCTAATTCATCAAATAGTTTCCTTTTAAAATACAATTACCAAAAAGGTTTAGTGTGTGATTTTCACATGATTAACTCTTTAAATGTTTTTAAATTCAAGAAAATCGATTCAACAATTTATTTAATCTCAAATTACATTGATGGTGGTGGTATATATAAACAAGGTATAGCTGGAAACATCAGTGAAAGAAACACGGATTTTAAGATTGAGTTGCTTACATATAAGGACAAAGTAAAAATAACACCAGTCATGGATAGCGCTCTTCCCACATACGATGCTAATTTTGAAGTATACCCTAATACAAACTCTGGAGAGAAAATCTTCCTTAAGGTAAATTCTGATTTGAATTGGAAGAGCATTGAAGTATTTAATGCTTTAGGTCAAAAAGTTTCATCAAATCTTGAAATTGATGAAAGATTTATTTGCATTAAACCGCTAAACAAACTGATTCCCGGGGTGTATGTAATTGAAATTATTTATGCAGATGAAAGTAAAAAATCAGTTAAATTTGTTGTAAACTAATAATGATTAACAGACTTTTTAATATCCCTCTTTTACTACTTGTAAATGCTTTTAATGGATTTTCTCAAAATCTAGT
>DASWYG010000318.1:0-14009 GCA_036405075.1 Bacteroidia bacterium
AGGAGAATAGAATGAATAAAATCCATCATGGATATGAATCAATTCCGGATGGAATTCACCAGGCCTATGAAGCACATACCATTCAGACTTTATTTTTCTATTAGATTGACAAGATACTAACTCAACAGCAAAAACAAAAAATATTAGATTTAGAACATTCTGGCGTTTCATTTATTGATCAAGAATTCTTTAGTGCAATTTATGTACTATTTTTTTTATTCATGCTTACACTTTTTAACGTAATTCTATTTTAAGACAAGATCCTTAAGAAACATTGATTTAAATTCATGTTTGCAGCCCACTTTTTCCTAATGATTTACACCTCATTAATCGATCCGTAAATTTGTATTATTTATATTGTTAAACCAAATAATAAAGCCATTTTCCATTACAGTCAATGAATCTATAATTTTATGAAAGGCTATATTTACATCTCCTTCAAATATTTCATCTAATCGATCATAGCCAGGCTCAAAAACCAGCACCCATTTTTCCTCAAATTCAGTTAATGAATCCAAGAGATTCATTAATTTCTCTTTCCCACTGGAAATACTTGTAACATCAGAGATATCATTAACAAAGCTTTCCAACCCATCAATCACTGCAATACAATGCCACTGTATGCTTCGGAAATCACTTGGAAGTATTTGTAATACATGAGCCGGGACATCTGATCTGATGAGCTTAAAATAATATAATTCACAGGATTCAGGACCCTGAGGAAACTTCTCACCTTGCCACTCAAAAACTGTTTGTTCAAACTTAATTGATGAAAGTTGTGATTCAAATGGGATCAAAAACTCAAAAGCTAAATCCATAATTATATTAATCTTTAATAGAATGTTGTGGGTTCACCAAAATGCCTATTATAAGATTCCTTCTGTGTCAAAACTTCGTTTTGAGACTATAAAATTCGAAATCAATCAAACAAATTTAAGTTCTGAAGACCCAATTTAGACAATGTGTTTCCATCAACATACAGCATTCAACGGTACTAGAATGGCATAGTTTCTTACAAATTAGAATAATAATTTAGAAATATGCAAAAAAATCAATGCTCCAAAATAAATTTCTCTATGAATTCTTGTTATTTAAATTAGCGGTCAATTATCCATTCAATTTTAAAACCTACAAATTCAATATATCCCTATTCAGACAGGCATTTAACGGCATTTTCTTTCAAATAAGTTAGATAATCAATTGTAGTGAAATTTAATAAATCATAATACATGATTGCATATTTCTTTAACCAAATTTTTAAGGTTTCTGGATAAAATGCATATTCCAGGCCATCTTTCTCAAGAATTGACACTAGAAATTTCTTCGCAAATTCAGCATCTGAACCTGAAATCATGAAAAGAGAAGATAATACGCCTTCAAAACGAGGGATTCCAATACATAAACATGGATCAACAATACTACCAAGGGGTATATTATGCTCTGACTTCTTACCATTATTGATTATTATGCATTTCAGAGATACTGCAATGTAATCCGTCAAATTCAAATTTTCTTTTAATTTTCTTTTAAGCTCCTTATCGGAATATGACAATTGTAATTTAAAATTATCTCCCGTTTCCTCTTCAAAGAGTACAATACTTCTTCCCATTTTATGCTTTGGTACATGTTTAAAATTCGTAAAGCCAAGCTGAATGGCAGAATTTATGAATTGCATCCAATTGTCTTTTATAACAAAATTATCATGACCCATTAATCTCAATCGGTTTTCATAAGTTAAAATCACATCTTCATAAACTTCCATTTCCAATAAATTCGAATAGCTTAATAAATGTCCTTTTGTGCTCCAAAAAATATCAATATTCTCATTTATTGTTTTAAAATTCCATAATGGAAAATTATTAATATCCTCATAACTGATTGGTTTACTAGCTTCATTACTATAAACTGGATGTTTTATTCCTTGGCTTAAATAAGGATCAGAAAGAAGGTTATTTAAGTTCTCAATCGGTTTGAATATAATTTTTTCTTTTCTTACTCTATTAAATGAATTTTTCAGTCTTTCAATCGTTATTTCTTTGTCATTGTCACTACTTGGATATTGTCTTAAAATAAGTTTTTTGTAACTATTGGAATCCAGTTTGACTATTTTATCCAATATTTTTTGATGATAAGATTGAATGTTACTATTCAATAAATCTTCAAATTTTTCACTATCATATTTCATGGTTAATTTATCCTTTGGTTTTGCGATTAAATGTAAATTCCTTTTAAGGATATTTATAAATTAAAGACAATAATGCATATACGCCAAAAACTGCGCTTTCTGATCATTGGTATAGCATTGCATTGAATGCAGAATAATACCATTAATGCAAAAACAGTACCTGTCTTACCCAGTGAATTGCACTTCAAGATCATCCTAATTTTGGTCTATGCAAGCATCTTCTTCAATAACGAAATTTGTCCCAAATGGTAATAGCTGTGCTCTATCATGGCCTCTAAATTGCGTTCATAAGTGCCGTATTTTTCGTCTACAAATGCATGTCCCATTACTTCGTCGGTTAATGCTTCAGTATATGTTGCAAATTGCTCGGCATTGTCATACAATTCTTGTTTCAATTTCAACCAATCTTCTTCCGTTTTTAATGGTGGCAGATCAAAACTGTACTGATCCCTGATGCTCAATTCTCCTCCTTTCAATACAGTTAATACCCCGTCTAAATAATAATTGATGTGAAACGTGAGCATGGCTATGGTGTTCAGATTGCCCACTTTTTGAGTTGCTTGAAACAGTGTCACACTGTCTAGAGTTTCTTTGTAATTGGTATTAGCTATCCAACGCCCGTTTAGGAAAACTTCACGCAAGCGGCCGGATATGAATTGACTTTTTTTCATTTCTCAAAAGTATATGAATTTTGTTTTAGTATAAATTGATCGATTCTCTTTTTTTGTCGAAAATGATGCTTGATGTGCATCTCGGCACTATGGTACCATTGAGCTGCATTGAACCAACCTCCTGCCCAATGCTTTATTCTCTGATCTTTGGACGCCTTTTCTATCACTGCCAATACCTGCATCATCCTCTCCGATCCTGATCTTAAACCAACTTCAGCTTCGGCCTTACTGATGCTCCTTGGAGTATAAATTTGCTCCATACCAAGCGGTATTTTTTTTATCCTTAATTTCACCGGAGGAAATGCACCCATCCAACTGAACAATGCCGGACCCATTCCCGAATGCCCGCTTTCTCCCTTTCCTTCACAACATAAAAGTGCATTGTCAATGCATTTATCGGTCACCCTCACAATGTGCTCATAAACTTGAGCCAAACTCCATTCGCTGTCTGATGGTTTTAGTTGAAATGAAGATTCATCATAGCCTTGTAAAGCATCTATCCATTTTTGTGTGTGCAATTGATACAAGTCGTACTTTTCTCTTAAATTCATTTTGCAAAATTAAATCAAGCCTCAGGTTTTCAATTGTAAATTTTAGACAAATCATTGGAAACCAAAAAACTCATCCAAAGTATTCTGTTTATTGAATTGAACACTTGGCGTATTGCCCGTAAAATAATGGTAGTCCTTGATAAAATGAGATTGATCATAGTAATTCAAATCGCGCAAAACCATCGTCCAATCCACTGTTTTCTTTCCCCTCAACATCCTAAAAGCTCTATGAAAACGAACAACCCTCAAATACATTTTAGGGGTTAAACCCAAATGCTTTTTAAACAATCGCTCTCCCTGCTTGTATGTAAGATTCAATTCATTCATCAAATCATAGGCATTTTTAACCCCATGCTGAAATACATGATCCACCGCAAGTTCCATTTTCTCGTTGCCCAATAGCTCAGGATGTTTCAATAGCTTTAACAACAAATCTTCTATGTATGACACGATCTGTTCACTCTTATCCCATAATGATTTTAATTTTTCTTCCACTTCAATCATGGTTTCACCAAACAAATCTGTTAATGAAACATGTCTGTTCACAAATTCGTCTGCTGATTTACCTGTAAATGCATACTCTTTGCCTGGAAACAATCTTATACCAATCATGTTCACGGGTCCATTTTGATTCAAGTGAAGTGACTTACTGCGCTGGCCAAACAACATGCTGCCACTCACCCATTGATAGGCTTCGCGATTATATGCAATACCATAAGGTTCACCCAAATTGAACATGATATCGCTGTGACCATCAGGCAACATTTTCAAATGCAAAGGCATAGACGCTTGCCTGATGATCCATATATTTTGGATACATTTTTTAAGCGTTGGGTGACTGGGAGTGTAAAACATTTTCAGTTCATCAAATTCATTTCCTTGAATTTTGTCTCAAATATAGTTTCCAATCACTTCACTTTAATGATTAAGGCTCCCTGCGACTAAAAAACAACTTACCCCGCTAACCATGCCCAATTGGTATAAAAACTTCTGAAACGAGCCCTAAACATCAAAATTCAGCAATTCAACAACCATTCATTCATTGAACTTTTAATCCGACTCTTGCTTTATTGATTTAAATTTATTTATTATTGTAAAACAATATGGAGTACTGGGTCTTCTCAAACTCAATTGTTCAAAAAACTGTTACCATTATGAAAACCAACAAAACCTCTCTATTTATTCTTTTGTTGTTTGCTGGCGTTTTACTTCCTCTGAATTTGAATGCTCAAAATCAAAATGCCAATTGGATCTTTGGTCAAAATGCTCAGTTGATAAAAAACAATGGCAATTTCACTTCTAACTATCTTTCATTTAATACCATTGAATCCTGTGCTACCCTCTCCGACCCCTCAAGTGGCGAACTCCTTTTTTATTCAAATGGAGAAAAAATATGGAACAAGAACAAACAATTGATGCTGAATGGCGATAACCTGAAAGGCGCTTTAACATCCTCACAGGGTGCTTTGATATTGCCTTATCCGGGCAAAGATAAATTGTACTTTCTAATCACCACTCCATCTACTTTTGCGCAAGACAAAGGGATGTATTACAGCATCATAGATCTCAATCTCGACAATGGCTTGGGCGCTGTAATACCCGACAAAAAGAACATACTGATCTACGACAATGTTTGCGAAGCATTGACCTATACATACAACATCGATAGCACTGCTTATTTAATACTTGCTCATGAAAGGGTTTCCAATACTTTTCTGAGCTTTGAAGTGACCGAAAACGGCATCAATACACTGCCTAAAAAAAGCTCTGTTGGCCGTGTGTGGGGCAGTGGAACCGCTGATCTGGGAGCATTCATGACATACATGAAGATCAGTCCCGATGGAAAGAGAATAGCAGTAAGCAACAATTATGTCAACATTGACGGTAAAGGTCAAGTGGAGGTCTACAACTTCGACAATTGCACTGGCTTGGTCTCAAACGAAATTGTGTTGAACAATTTACCGCTATTTTGCTATGGCAATGCTTTTTCAAGCAACAGTCAGTTACTTTATGTCAACAACATAGAGTTTCCAAGCTCCATTTATCAATTCAATTTAAATGCAGGAACAACTGCAGATATTCGGTCCTCTATTCAAATCGTTCACACAGCCCCTAAGGCTCCGGCCACTGACAATAGGACCAATTACATGGCCGGAATGCAATTGGATACAGATGGAAAAATATATGTGACTGAATCTAGTGTAAAATATCTGCACCGTATTGAAAGCCCCAATATACTTGGACCCGCTTGTGACTTCCAACGCAACAAAATCCAATTGTCTGAAGGCAGCAGATGCACCTATACCCTTCCTCAATTGGTTCCAATTACCCTTAATAAGGTCAAATCCAAAAAAGGCATTCTCAGCATTGCTTCGGGCGACACCTGTCTGGATAAAAATGGTAAAATATTCATCAATCAATCCGGTACCATCAACAAGCTGACATGGATATTGGAGAGTAGCAACACCTCCGACACTTTTAAATCCGACTCATCTTATTTTGCACTTTCCAACCTGAAAATTGGCACTTATACTTTAAAAGTTTTTTATTCCGTTGATTGCATCAAATACTACACTGAACGTCAGTTCAACATTGTCAAATGCATTTGTGAAGGCCGCATTCAACTGTTAGACAGTTGTATTGAAAAACAATCTGAATTTAAAATTGCAACATCCGATGCCTACACCAATGTTACCTGGTTGCTCACAGACAGCATTGGCAATACTTTGTTTGAAGGCAATCCAAGAACACTTCGTATACAATTCAACACCGGTCAAAAAATAAAAGCCAGAGCCATTGTCAAATTCAGTTGCTATACCGATACTTTGACAAATGAATTCAGATTGAGTCCTTGTCCGCTTTGTACTTCCTTTTTCATGCCCAAAGCCTTCAGTCCTAACAACGATGGTTTTAATGAAACATTCTTTATAAAAAACGAGTGCCTGTTGGAAGATTTTGAATTGACTTTTTACAATCGCTGGGGAGAAACTCTATTCAAAACAGGTGATTCAAAAACAGCATGGGATGGTACTTACAAAGGCAACAATTGTCAGGAAGGTGTTTATTTGTACACGATTCGATTCAAGATCAAAAATCAACCTTTTGTGTACAGCAGTGGAACCATCACCTTGCTTAGATAATAAATTAAAATGTCATTTACTGCCATAAAATTCTTGATTATTCCTATTGCCAATTTTTATCATTTATTGACTTTACTTCTTTGCACAAATTGTATCATTCAATTGAATGCTCAATCATCCATTAGCAAAAGACATTTCAGTACCAATTTTGCTACTGCTTACAACAGCAACAAAGAGCTCTATTTTCAATCCGGAATCTCAGCTTGTAAACACATCTATTTTGACAATCAGAGGTCTCACCCTATGCTCATCAATGCTTATGGCTTGGACCTTAGAATTGGCATGAACAGTGCCAAAGAACAACAATCATTGATCTATGGTGTCAGATTGGCTTTCAACTTTGAACAGTTGTTTTTAAAACCCAATTTTTCAATGAAAATCGCATCAGGATGGTTACAAACAGGTAGCATCGCTTATATACAAAACGCCCTAAACATCGGTTGTATTTTCAAGCTGCCTAAAGATAACAGATTGTGCATTTTGTATGGGTTTGAACAAAGGTTGAAAAACGCCTCAACTCGATATTTACATGAATTGGGATTACAATTCAGTTTGAATTAGTTAATTGTAATGTCATACTTTTGTGTTTTGTCCCAAAAATGGTGATGGATAAAACATATAAAATTTTATTGGTAGAAGATGAGAGCAGTGTAGCTGAATTCATCCGCAAGGGTCTATTCGAGCAAAATCATGAAGTATCATTGGCAATGGATGGTATTTCAGCATTAGAAATGATTCAATCACAAAACTTTGATCTGATTATACTCGACATCATGTTACCCGGTAAAAATGGGATCGAAGTATGCAGAGAAATTCGATTAAGAGACAATAAATTGCCTGTACTATTTCTCACTGCACTCGGAACTGCTGAAAACATTGCACTTGGACTGAATACAGGTGCTGATGATTACATCGTAAAGCCATTCAAATTCATTGAACTCAATGCCCGAATCAATGCCATACTCAGAAGAAGTTCGCACACTGACGAAACCGGGGCAGGTAAAAATGATGATGTTTTCACTGCCTTTGATTTACTGGTGAATGACAATGCTAAAACAGTTCAAAGAAATGGTGTCAACATCACTTTAACTGCAACAGAATACAAGTTGTTATTGGCACTTATTCGAAACAAGAATAAAGTCATGTCAAGGCTCGAATTACTGGAAAGTGCCTGGGACATCAATTTCAATTTAGGCACCAATGTGGTTGATGTATATGTCAATTATTTGAGAAACAAATTGGATGCCGGTCATGACAACAAACTCATCCATACAATAATCGGTATGGGATATGTTCTGAAAGACAAATGAAAACACAAACTAAAATTGCACTGATTGCCGGTTTTTCTTGTGTTCTGCTGGTGCTTTTATTTGGCACTACAGTGTATTATTTTCAAAACAATTATGCTTATGTCGATTTTTATAAACGCTTAGAAACAAGGGCGCGTATTTCGGTTCAATACAACCTATATGCTGATGCAATGAGTGCCGAAAATCTGATGACATTGAGAAACAGTTATCTCGAAAAACTTGAAAAAGAAAAAGAGTATGTCATCAAAATCAAAGATTACAGTGAACTCAAAAACCAAGCAAGTAAATTCAATTTACCACTTTCGTTTTTAGAAAATCTTTACAAAACCGGGCAATTCAAGGACAAAAAAGGCAGTATTTTTTATGTTGGTATAAGAGAAAAAAAGATCGATGCCATTTATTTAGTGATCGTATCTGCTGAAAACTATTACTTCTCTCATCACTTGTTATTCCTCAGAAACATGTTGTTTGTCAGCATGGTCATCATTGTATTGATAGTGACTTTATCTTCCTTGTATTTCTCCCGACACATATTCGATCCAATCAAGAAGATCACTGACAATGTGAAACAGATCAGTACTCAAAACATTCACCTCAGACTTGAAACGGATAAAAACAATCATGAGATCAATGAACTGACCAATACATTCAATGATTTATTGAACCGAATTGAAACTGCTTTTGAAACACAAAAGAATTTCATCAGCAATGCTTCACATGAACTTGGAACGCCATTGACTGCAATCATCGGTGAGGCTGATGTTGCACTGTTAAAAGAACGATCGAATTCTGAATATCAAAAATCGCTTAACAACATTTTAAATCAAGCCGAAAGGTTAAACCAAATCACAAAATCGTTGCTGTTTTTGGCCCAAACAGGTTACAAGGGAAAAGCCATTCATTTTGAAAGAATTCGTATAGACGAGATCATTTGGCAAACCATGGGAATTACAGATAAGATCAACCCAAACAACAAAATTGTTTTTGACATAGGTTTATTACCGGAAGACCCATTAAAGTTGAAAGTAAAAGGCAATAGAGAGCTGCTTCAATTGGCGTTTGCAAACATTCTCAGCAATGCTTGCAAATATTCCAACAACGGCCCTGTAACCATTGCTGTTGCCTCAAGTAACACCAATGTCATCATATTGATCGAAGATCAAGGCATTGGGATTCCTGAATCTGAAATTCAATTCATCTTTGACCCTTTTTTTAGAGCCACCAATACCAAAATGTTTGAAGGCTACGGTATTGGTATGCCTCTGTCCAGAAATGTGATACTCATCCACAAAGGAGAATTGAGTGTTAGCTCTACCATCAACAAAGGCACGAGTGTAAAGATCAGTTTACCCATCTATCAGATCTGAAAAGTACCAGATCGTATCCAGAATTTTTAATTTCTAATGCCATTCTAATCTGACTCTAATCAGACCTTAATGGAGCCCTCATAGTTTCGCAAACTTATGAAGGGTCCTACCATTTTAATTCCTGTAGATTTTAAAGTTGCTTCACTTAAAACGTTGAGGATAGTACTCGAACAAGAGACTGATCCAAAAGTCAATGTCATACTGCTTAATGCAGTTTATCAAGACAATTCGATCTCCGATCTCTTGTTCTATTCTGCCAGCAAAATCATCAACCAGAAAATGAGTAAAGAGTTCTCTGATGGACTTGAGATGATCAAGAATCATTTTGAAAATAAAATAGAAGACATTTCAATAAAGCTACTAAACAGTAATAACAGCAATTACTTTTCAAACTTTGTATTTGGCAACATGGTGTCGAAAATCTATATCCCAAAAACCTATGCCTTGAAAATTGGAAAACAAGAATTCAACCCCCTGCCACTTTTAAGAAAATCCGGGCTGCCTTGCATTGAAATTGATTGGCCGGTCGACAAAAGCGATGAATCCGAACAACTAAGCTCCCTATTCAAATAAACCATTATGCATAAAGAACAAACCCCGAACACACCGGCCGGCAGATTGAAACTGTTTTTCACCTTCAATGATGCACGTTGGGAAGACCTCAAGAAGAAAAACGCTTTAAAAACCATTTACAGCGATTTCAGTGCCGGCCTGATCGTTGCCATGACAGCCATTCCAATGGCAATGGGGTTTGCTATGGCTATGGGGATGCGACCTGAACATGGCATCATTGCAGGGGCCCTTGCTTGTGTCATCGGCCGAACATTTGGTGGCTCAAAATACCAGGTGTATGGACCTACTGCTGCATTCATTCCGGTAATAGCCAGTCTCATTGCTGCCTACGGACCCCAAAACGGAGGTAATTTTGAGTCTGCTCATGGTTTCCTGATCTTGGTTTCCATCATCTCTGGTGTCATTCTCATCTTAATGGGAACTTACGGTTTTGGTCGATTCGCCAAGTTGGTCCCCAATTCCATCATAGTTGGTTTCACTGTTGGTATCGCAGTTGCCATTGCTCTTACAAATTTTGAAGACATATTGGGCGTCGAATCCTTTAAAGACTTTTTGGGTCAGGATGAAGACATCAAAGGCGGACTGCTTCACAATTTATATGCAGCTATGCACAATCTCGATAAAATCAATATATGGTCGATAATGCTGGGTGTACTCACTTTTGCATTGACCAAAATACTTTTGCGCATTTCCATCTTCATACCGGGACCTGTAATTGCTATGGCCGTTGCTACAATTTTATCTGCAACATTGCTCAGTGATAAAGACATCATCTTGGTAAAAGACTTATATGGCAGTATACCAAACAACTTTTTTGTGTTCACAGCACCTTCATTGCCTGCGGCCAATCTGAAAGTATTCATAGACATCTTATACTATGTAGCAGCCATTGTTTTTGTCTCGGGAGTAGAGAGTATCTTGTGTTCTTCCATGGCCGATAAACTGGCACAAAACAAGGGCACTCCGTTTAATCCTGATAAAGAATTCTTTGGACAGGGAATGGTTCAGATCATCACCCCTTTGATACAGGGCTTTCCATGTACCGGCGCATTGGCACGAACTGCTACAAGCATCAAAGCCGGCGCCAAAACTCCATTAGCGGGCTACTTCAAAGCTGTACTCAAATTGACTATGGCCTACTTCCTTGCCGATTATCTTGAGTTAATTCCAATGGCTTGTATAGGCGGTATACTTGTTTGGGTAGCCAGCAACATGATCAAACCAAAAGAAATCAAGGAAATCAAAAAACTTGGCAAATTCGAGTTTTCAATGATGGTCTACACAGCAGTCATGGTACCACTCACTGACTTCTTAACCGGTGTACTCTCTGCACTGATCATTTATTTTGTGTTAAAGAAAATATTTCCGGGGAAAATAAGATCAATACAAAGTGAATTGCATTGATCAATAATGAGAATGATCTTCACAGTCCAAAACTGAATCCTATATTCGGATAAATTGGAGGTATATCGCTGTTTTCATCGATGGCTGCCACTATTAAGCCCAGATACATAGAAGCTCTGCTCCAGTCTCTTCTGAAACCGAAATTACAGGCGGCGCCGCCTTCAAAAATATAAGATTGATCATCTCCTCCACTTTCACCAAAATCATTGTCATGAAAACCGAAAAAGAGATTGCCGGTAAACGACCATTTGTAATTCAACTGGGTTCTACCGCCAATGCTCAAATAAGGAAAATTTGAACTCAATATTTTAGGGTTCTTCTTGTAATTCACCATGCCCACTTGTATCGACAGGTAATGCAGTTCGGTGCCAAAGGCAGAGATCAATCCGGTGTTCCAGGCATACTTATAATTTTCGTCCTGATTGAATGAAGTCAGTGCACCACCAATTGCAGACAATTGAAACTTATATCGCTTCAGCAATTGTTGTTTAAGAGACAAACCGGTCCATATCGGATAGTAATTGGCCGACACAGGCAGGTAATTGCCTGCATGTAAGCTTGTTTTTTCTCCCAACCCATACGACATACCCCACGACATAGAAACACTCCCATACATCGCAAAACGACCCTTTTCAGCCATAAATGCGGTAGGACTTGCTTGATTCATATTGGTCAAACTCCTCTGAGCCGACAAATTCTGTCCCAACACAGCGATCAAAAACAGCATGCATGCCACTTTATGCCTCTGCACCAAAATGTGTTTCAAGTTTTTCATTTTGAATTGAATTTAGATGCAAGGTAGGGAAAGACATGAATAAAATAAAAGGAAATTCAAATCTAAATTTGAGTTTTAGATTCAAGTATTTTACGTACAGGACCAAATACTTTTTTTAGAAAAAAGCAAAGGTACAAATCCATACACCATTGTTTTATTGCGGGGATAGGAGTATTTCATGGACCTTCTGGAATGGCATAACAAAGAAGTTCAAAAGTTCAGAATACTGCGTATTCTTCTTTTTCACTTCTCCCAAATATCTTCAAAACCGGAATTTATTCATATTGAATATTTCTGGCAAACAAGTGTTTCAGAATATTGTAAAGTGGAAATCTTGAGATATTTTGTAGAAATGAAAAATGCCGCTATATCTAGCGGCACTTTCGGATTCTTTGTTGCGGGGATAGGACTCGAACCTATGACCTTTGGGTTATGAGTTCGAAAGCTTTGTCCAGTCTATTGATTTTGCTATATGTTTCAAGCTAAAAAGGGGAAGCAGTGCCCCCAAATTGGCCCTAGAAATTCCCCTAAATTCTCATTTAATTTTGCTAATTTTAGTATATTTAATTCTCAAATTAGAATCTCAAATTTTTTATTTAGAAATTTCCGATTCAAATATAGCAGTAATCATACCAAATATGGTAATTTTAGAAATGATTTTTTAATGCCCCCAATGTCTTTAAATCAATTTTGAAATAAAAGCTATAATGACCCTTCAAAAAAGCATGTTTCAAAAATATCTTTATATCCAATATCTTCATAGATAGCATCGTGTACTAAGCCTTTATTTAGATCAATAATTCCCAATTTACCGCCTTTCTTATAAAAATAAATCCCATTGATATTTTTTGAAATGTCGTTCATGTTATAGGGAGCTGAAAATATTATTTCCCCTGATATACTTATGAAATCTGTTTCATTATTAATACAGTTTTTTCCAACCTTCATAATACCATATTCGAAATTGCTTAGATTCATTCCATAGCCGTATCTTTTAGTAATATCTATTATTAAATTCAATTTTTCATCAACTACCTTAATCGAATAATATATATTGTCCTTACCTACAGGGGATTCTCCGTTTTCAAGTATCCAAAATCCATTAGATAAAGATTGTATTTGACTATACTCCGAATTTAATGGATATTTTTCATCATAGTTACCATATATTGGAACCAAGTTAAACTCATTTCCTCTAAAGTCAGATTGACCAAACTGAGAAGCTTTAAGAAACCCATTTTTTATTATTGAACATTCTCGAAAGTAGGGTTCAATTATGTATTTCCCTTCAATATCAATGATACATTCAAAACGAGTCAACTTATTTTTTTCTTTTAAACGATCATAATTTAATTGTATTCTCTCACTAAAATTTGAAAAGTCATTGAATTGTTCATTCAGTAGAACAATTCCTAAGCCATTACAAAAGGGTTTTGCATCAGAGTATGTCGGTGGTATAATGATGTTACATTCTAAATCAATATACCCCCAAAGTCCATTTCTTTTAAAAGGAATCAATAATTCTTGCATGAATATGTGACTTAAATTTTAGCTACTTTGTTTTCTGTTTGGAAGGAATCTTATTTATCAAGTCTTTTATAACTCCCTCCAATGTTTCAATTTTTGCTTTGAGTATTTCTGCATTCTCATTGAAGTTATCAAATTGGCTAAAGACAATCTTTTTATCTAGAATTTGTTCTAGGTTATACAAGGTTTCAAGTCTTAATGTTTTCTTATTTATCGAGGCATTGATGGATTGTTTATGTACCCCTAATTTTTTACCCAATTCCTCATAAGAAAGCCCACTTTCAAGAATGGCCAGTTGCAAGGTTTTATATGTTTTTGCCTTTGCATCAATTAATTTCTCAGCGGATTTCTTCATATTTAATCTGTTTTTCCAACAGTGAAATAATCTTCAGTTTATCTTTAATGGTAGATTCCAATTTCGAAATAATTATATCCTTTTGATGTAGAATTGTTTCAAAATCTGGATTATCATTTTTAGATATTCTAATTAAGGGTTTTCTTCCAAT
>DASWYG010000319.1:0-4353 GCA_036405075.1 Bacteroidia bacterium
GTCAATAAAGAGTTTAGTTCTGTGTAGTAATTTTTATCGTGAACAATTATCGTATCAGTTACGATGCCTTGTGCTGAAGCAAATGATGCCCAATTGATGTCCTTAGAAAGTGTTTTGAGTTCAGATGTAGCAATTTTATTGTATGTTTTAATTGGGTCTCTCATCTCAACATTGCTGAGTTGAATTTTGGCCAATTCGGTTTCAAAATCTAAAATCATGTTACCGGCATCGGTTAAATTTTTGCCTGCCAAGCCCATTACATTGTTCACGTGTTTTACAAACTCTTCGCGAATCATGGTCATTCTGGCGTCCTTGCCTGAATAAAAACTCTTTTCGCCAAGACTTAATCCAGTTTGAACCCATTTCACAGCATTCATTTTACTGTTTCGGTCATCGGCATCTACGTATATACCCAAAACTGAGGAAACACCAATTCTTTGCAACTCTCCTGCTGTATTTACCCATTCAGGAAGTGTTTTGATGTTGTTGATTTTATCGATATAGGTTTGAAGTGGGCTCAAACCAAGTTTTTCAATGGTTACAGTGTCCATAAAGGACTTGTACATGTCTGCAATTTTTTGTTCATCGGTACCAACTTTGTTTTTGCTTTTCAAAGTGTTGTCGATGATCCCTTTGAGTTTAACCTCACTGTTTTCTTTGTCAATGATGCCAAATGCACCCCAGGTGCTTTCGGTAGAAGGGATTGGGTTGTTGCGTTTCCAGTTGCCATTGGCGTAACTGTCGAAGTCATCTTGAGGTCTAAAAGCCTTGTCAAGAGAAGTGGTGTCAAATGCAGGAATAATACTCATCAGATTTTTCAATTTTTCCGGCGATTTTCCTGCAAAAAAAGCTGCACCAATCACCAATGCGGCCGTTGGTACAGAAATTACCGTAAATAGTCGTTTCATACTGGCAAGAATAAGTTTTTTTTAGTAATTTCGTAAGCTATGTTCGATAAACGCCTGATTTTAGCGCTTCTCTTTTTGGCTTTTGGTCGAATTTCTGCCCAAAATGCCGATTCAATTCCTGAACTGACTTTTGATGTTGATACTGCAGATTTTGGCATTGTCGAGGAAGGTCAGATCGTTGAATACGATTTTTGGTTTACCAATACCGGTAAAAAAGATTTGAGCATTAAGCAAGCCTGGCCTGCCTGTGGTTGTACACATCCTACTTATACAGAAGGTGTCATTAAACCTGGTGAAAGGGGTAAGGTACATGTTGAATTTCACAGTAAAAATTTTGGAGGTGATACGGTTGTAAAATCGGTTATCATCATCAATAACGGCCCTGAAAGATATGCCATCTTTAAAGCCATTATTGTGAATTCAAGCATTAAACTTGACATAGAAAAATCTAAAGAAGCACAAGAAAACGCAAAAGCTAAAAAGAAAGGCAGGAAAAGAAAAAGATGAGCAATATTCCAAAAGTAGTTTTAATCACCGGTGCCAATGGTTTGCTCGGTCAAAAGTTAATAGACCTATACCTTCAGCATCCTGAAAAGAAAATCATAGCCACCGGATTAGGTCCTTGCAGGCATCCCCGAAAGGATAGTTTTGAGTATTTGGAACTCGATATCACAAAAGAGCAAGAGGTTAAAGATATCTTCTTGAAGACCCGACCTGACACACTTATTCATACTGCGGCAATGACCAATGTTGAAGCTTGTGAATTGGATCACGAAGCTTGTGATCTGTTAAATGTTCATGCTGTCAAATATCTTGCAGAAGCTTGTAATTTGAATCACACACAAATGGTTCATATCTCTACTGATTTTATTTTTAATGGCGAACATGGTCCACTCGATGAAACGGAGCAACCTGAACCATTGAGTTATTATGGACATTCAAAATTGAAAGGAGAAAACCTTGTGACATCTATTTGCCAAAAATGGGTCATTCTCAGAACAGTTTTGGTTTATGGGGTGGTCAATGATATGAGCAGGTCAAACATTGTTTTATGGGCCAAAGGGGCACTTGAAAAAGGCCAGAACATAAAAGTTGTGGATGATCAATTTAGAACACCGACTCTTGCAGAAGATCTGGCCATGGGTTGTTTCCTTTCAGAAGATCAGAATGCTTCAGGTATTTACAACATATCAGGAGCTGATTTTATGAGCATATTTGAATTGGTTGAAAGAGTAGCTGATTTTTTCAAATTGGACAAATCGATCATGCAAAAAAGTGATTCAAAAACATTGAATCAACCTGCTAAGCGTCCACCCATTACAGGCTTTAAAGTTGATAAAGCAAAAAGAGAACTTGCTTACAAGCCGCATTCATTTGAAGAAGGCCTTGCCGTGATTAAAGCTCAATTGAATATAGCTTCAAAATGAATTTAGTCTATGTTGTATTGGGTGGAGGTTTAGGTGCCGGATTGCGGTACATGCTTCAGCTATTCATTGGGAAAAGCGATGGACATCAATTGCCTGTTTCAACATTGATTGCAAATCTAAGTGGATGCTTGCTTATAGGCATAGTTGCCGGATTGTCTCTCAAATACAAGTGGAATGAACATCAATTGTTGTTTGTAATGACAGGCCTTTTGGGAGGTTACACTACTTTTTCGTCATTTTCGGTCGAAATAATTCAGCTTTTAAAAAATAATCATTTTGGATTAGCGTTAATTTATCTTGGATTGAGTAACTTTGTTGGACTTGGCCTTTGTTACTTCGGGTTCATATTCACTAAATGAAAAGACAATTGTACATATTCATTCTGACGGCACTTTCCCTTTTCAATTCTGAAAGGGCTAATGCTTTACAGATATTCATCAATATGGATGAAGGTCAAAAAAATCACCTGAAAGCCTATGGCATTGCCTATTGGGTATTGGCCAAAGGTGCTGAAGTAGATTGGTTGTTGAATTATCAGGGAGGTAGTTTTATGTTCAGTTTTGCTGCTGAATATGAAAATGAATGTAAAATCAGAGGGGTAGATTATGAAGTGGTAACCGAGTCGAAAGCCAATTCTATTTTGGTTGAAATTTCAAACCCTGAGGCCAATATGGAAAATGTAAAATTGCTAAAGGCTCCGAAAATTGCAGTTTATACACCCAAAAACAAACAGCCTTGGGATGATGCAGTAACGCTCGTAATGGAATATGCCGAAATACCTTATGACAAAGTGTTTGACGACGAGGTCCTTGAAGATAAATTATCAGCTTACGATTGGCTGCATTTGCACCATGAAGATTTTACCGGTCAGTACGGTAAATTCTGGAGCAGTCACAGCAATATGCCTTGGTATCAGGAAGAAGTGAAGGAAAATGAAGCATGTGCTTCCAGAAATGGATTTAAAAAAGTGTCAGAAATGAAACTTGCCGTTGCCAAAAAGATAAGAGATTTTTGTTTGGGTGGTGGATTTATGTTTGCTATGTGCAGTGCTACTGATACTTATGACATTGCATTGGCCGCCGATGGTATTGATATATGTGAATCAATGTTTGATGGCGACGGTATGGACCCTGACGCCGATAATAAATTGAATTTTAACAATAGCTTCGCTTTTACGGATTTTGATTTGGTGATGAATCCATACACTTATGAGCATTCGAGCATAGACAATACCGATCAACATTTTGGTTTAAATGAAAATACAGATCTGTTTACCTTATTTGATTTCAGTGCAAAATGGGATGTAGTGCCAACTATGTTGTGTCAGAATCATACTCAAACCATTACCGGATTCATGGGCCAAACAACAGGGTTCAGAAAAAACTACATAAAAAGTGAAGTTTTGGTGATGGGTGAGAATAAAAGTTTGAATGAAGCCAGGTACATTCACGGTACAATTGGCAAGGGCACATGGACATTCTACAGTGGTCATGATCCGGAGGATTATCAGCATTTATTGGATGAACCACCTACCAATTTGTCATTGTTTCCGAATAGTCCGGGTTATAGATTGATATTGAACAATATATTGTTTCCAAGTGCTAAAAAGAAAAAGCTTAAAACCTAAAACAAATGGTAATTTTTAAATCTCTAATTGAAAAAACTGCCTATGGAGTATGCGCCAAAATAGGCGAGAAAATGGGTTTGAGTACAAAGAGAATTAGATTATTCTTTGTCTATGCCAGTTTTCTTACTTTGGGTTCGCCGGTTATTGTTTATATGATACTGGCTTTTTGGATGAACATGAGGCGATATGCCCGTGAAAAGCGCACAGCGGTTTGGGACCTGTAGAATAGGTTTGTAAACTCACCTCAACAAGGTAAATGTACCTCTGAATTCGAATGCTTTTCCGTTTTTATCTACGATGTTTATCATAAAACAGTAAACACCTTCTTGAACCAATTCATTCATGTAGTTTCCGCTCCATTTCAAATCTTTTTGAGTTTCAAAAACCATTT
>DASWYG010000320.1:0-2637 GCA_036405075.1 Bacteroidia bacterium
TTCAGGGTCCTTCTTTAAGTCGCATCAGAAAAAGACTTTCTAAACGCTGATACGATTTTAACTCAGGTTAAAATTATTGTTGTTTAGCTGCTGCAATTTTGTACCGTTAAATAACAATAATATGAAACAACAATCAAAAACAATCGTATTCATCCATGGCTTATTCGTTAATGATTCAAGCTGGAACCAATGGAGAACTTATTTTGAAGCGCAAGGTTATAAAGTGTATACACCTGCCAATCCCGGACATGAAGGTGATCCGGCATTATTGAGGGCATCCATACATCCGGCTTTAACTAAAACAGGTTTTGAAGATGTGGTGAACAACATCGTTAAATTGATAGACAGTTTGCCTGAGAAGCCTATAGTAGTGGGGCATTCACTGGCAGGTTTGGCAGTTCAAAAACTCATAGAAATGGGCAAAGCAGTGGCTGGTATCAGCATAGATGGTGCACCACCCAAAAATGTATTTGCACCACTTGCTACCATTAAAATTGTATTGCCTGTGGTTAACCCATTTAAAGGCAACAGTGAATTTTTAGGCAGCAGAGAATGGTATCACAAAGCCTTTTTTAACAATTACAGCAAAGTAGAAAGTGATCAATTGTATGATCAGATTGCAGTGCCTGAAAGCAGAAAAATTGCAAGAGATACTTTATTAAATTCATTCGCTAAAATAGATTTCAAAAAACCACATCAACCATTGTTGTTCATTGGAGGGGAAAAAGACAATATTTTTTCTGCGGCATTCACCAAAAAGATAGCATCATCTTACAAACCTTCAGCAGGTAAAGTTGACTATAAATTTTTTGAAGGCAGAAGTCATTTCATTTGTGGTGAAAAAGGTTGGGAAGAAGTAGCTGCTTATGTGCAAAATTGGATAGAGGGATTGGGTAAGTAAGAGCAGCAAACCAATTTATTTAGAACCTATCAGAACAAAGCCGCTTTTGCGGCTTTGTTTGCGTTTGAGGCTTTTTAATATTAACAAAATTGTATTACTTTTGCAATTCCATTCACATGTAGGATTTATTTGATCACCGGACTATCTTTTTAGCAGTATTAACCTTTAAATTGGTTCAATCTACTGCATTCATTCACAATTTTAATTTTATTTAAACAGGAGATATGATCATCCTACAAGACATCGTGTATCAACATCCCGATAAGGAAACCTTATTTGAAGGATTGAATCTGAGCATCACCCGCAGAGAAAAAACAGGTGTGATCGGCAACAATGGTGCCGGAAAATCAACTTTATTGAACATCATCAAAGGCGAATTGAAACCTTTGTCGGGTACAGTGTTTACAGCATATAAACCCTATTTGGTCAGTCAGCATTTTAGTTTTGAAGAACATGAAACCATAGCAGACGTTCTACAAATCAAAGAAAAGTTAATGTCATTAAGATCCATATTGAATGGCAATGTGAATCAGGAATTATTGGATACATTAGAAGATGACTGGACTTTAGAAGAGCGTTTGCATCAAGCATTATCAAATTGGGGTTTAAACCATTGTCACGCCGATACCTTAATGACAGAATTGAGTGGCGGACAAAGAACCAGGGTGTTATTGGCAGGCATACAGTTTCACCATGCAAAAATTGTGTTGATGGACGAACCCAGCAATCATTTGGATGCTGAAGGTCGACAATTGTTGTATGACTTTGTTCAGAACACAGACCTTTGTTTAATGGTTGTAAGTCACGACAGAAATCTTTTGAATTTGATGAACAACATAACAGAAATAGACAAGAAAAAGATCCAAGTTTTTGGTGGTAATTATGAGTTTTATAAAGAACAAAAATCGTTGGAAAGAGATGCATTGCATCAAAGTTTTAAAGATGCCGAAAAGGCTCTGAGAAAGGCCAAGCTGATAGAGAAAGAGACAATTGAAAGGCGAAACAGACAAGACAACAGAGGGAAGAAAAAATCAGAGAAAGCCGGTATGCCAACAATCGCAATGAACACACTGCGCAATCAGGCTGAAAAAACCACCGCTAAATTGAAGGATGTTCACGAAGAAAAAATATCAGATTTGCAAAGTAAACATTTGGAATTGGGAAAAGAGATTCGCTCTAAGCAAAACATGAAGTTTGATTTCGACCACAGCCATTTACATAAGGGTAAAATCCTTTTCAATGCAATATCGGTAAACATTCATTTTTCAGGTAAAGAGCTATGGACAGAACCATTGAATTTGACCATTAGAAGTGGAGAGAGGTGGCAGATCAAAGGATCAAATGGATCTGGCAAAACCAGTCTGTTAAAGCTGATCACAGGTGAATTGAAAACTGAAATTGGTGAGATTCAAAGAGCTGATTTCTCATTTGTTTACATCGATCAGACTTACAGCATTGTGGATACTGATTTAAGTGTTTATGAACTTGCAGAAACTTTTAACAAAGAGAATTTAGAACAACATGAGATCAAAACCCGTTTGAATCGATTTTTATTTAATACATCTTATTGGCAGAAGCCTTGCAAAGTATTGAGTGGAGGTGAACGCATGCGATTGACCCTGTGTTGTTTTTCCATATTGGGAAAGTCTCCTGATATGATGATTTTGGATGAACCTACAAACAATTTGGATGTCCAAAATGTAGAGGTGTTGACAGAAGCGATACAATCCTATGAA
>DASWYG010000321.1:0-3403 GCA_036405075.1 Bacteroidia bacterium
CGCAGACAAATACTGTTAAAAATTTCAGAGAAAGGTTTAAGTGCACTTGAAGAGATTGATCCATTTTTTTCTGCGGTAAGAGATAAATTAGAAGGAATTGGAGATGAAGAATTAAATGCTTTTTCTGATACCCTCGATAAAATCAGAGAGTCTATAAAAGACTGATCTTTTCATTCAAACATTCAATTCATTTGAATTTAACTCAATCTTTACATATTTTAATCGTCAACAAAATGGAAATGGTATGCATTTTGTAAATCCTTGTTTTTAGAAAGTTTAACCGACAAATCATGAAAAAATACATCATCACAGCCTTTATCGCATTATCAATAGTATCATGCGATGTGCTTAAAACAGTAGCCACCGAAGTACTCACCATTCCAACATCAACAGAAGCAGCAGGCGGTCTTAAAGACGCTTTGAAACAAGGTTTCGGCAATGGCGTTGATGTACTTTCAGCAGCTGGCGGATTTAATAAAAATAATGCCATCAGAATTTTACTTCCTTCTGATGCTCAAAAAATTGCTGATAAACTAAGAGCGATCGGTATGGGTACTCAAGTCGACAATGTCATCAACAAACTCAATGAAGGAGCAGAAAGTGCTGTTAAAACAGCTAAACCAATTTTTATTGATGCTGTTACCAATATGAGTTTTTCTGATGCCATGAGCATTTTAACCGGTGGTAATGGTGCTGCAACCAACTACCTAAAACAAAATACTACTACTGCATTAACAGAAGCTTTCAAACCAAAAATTCAGGAATCTCTGGATAAAGTTGGTTTCACTGCAAACTGGACCACATTGGTTAATGAATACAACAAAATACCTTTGGTCAATAAATTGAATCCGGATCTCAACGGTTATGTTACTGAAAAAGCTTTGCTTGCTCTTTTCAATAAAGTTGAAGAAGAAGAAAATCTGATCCGTTCTAACCCTGCAAAAAGAGGTACTGAATTGATGAAAAAAGCGTTCAATTACGCAGATACTCAAAAGAAACAGTAATCACCATCACGATACTTTAATAAAAAGGGCAGCATTGACTGCCCTTTTTTTATTCTATCTCTTGTTTACAAAAGCTACGTTTTTGCACAATTCGGTTATTTTTAATCCGATGCATGTAATTTTAATGCTTTTACATTAAATTTATTTTGTAATCACTTGATAATTAGAGTGAAAATTTTATGAATTTGGAAAGACATAAGTATTTCTACATGTTTCAATACCTCTCAAATTCCGTTCAATTTTTGATTTTTGTACTTTCATTTTGGCTCATTTCAATGTTGAAACGAATATTTCTAGGGATTTTTTGCAAGTGTTTAAATTACAATTTATTACCATTGAAAATAGCATAAGATGAATCTGTAATTTCAAGTTTTACAATTGTTTGATTTTGTTTAAACAATTGTAAATGAATACTTTGTGGTGAAGGAGCCTTGTTTGTGTAAAAACCTTCTGTACAATTTTTTATAACATCCATTGCATAGTTTTGTAATGATTCTACCTCTCTAGTTACCAAAGGCTTAAACTAACATGACAACTATACTTATATGACAACAGCGAAAAATTTAATTGGGATTTTTATTTACCTCATTGCCTATTCGGCAAATGCTCAAATGTTCGTATTCGGATTTTCACCTTCAAATGGTATTGTCGGATCAACAGTAACAATTGATGGTAGTGGATTTGATGCTACTGCTTCAAATAATCTAGTCTTTTTTGGTGGCACACCTGCTGTAGTAACTTCTGCCACTACATCTAAATTGGAAGTCGATGTCCCTTCAGGTATTTCCTCAAATGCCGTAATTACCGTCTTAAACACAGTGACCGGATTGCAAGCAACAGTCGATAAACCATTTGTTTGTTTGTTCAACCATGGCATCTCCAGTTTATTGCCTGCATCCTATCAATATGTCTTCCAAAAATCATCAAACTTCGGACCTAACCTTTTCGGTGAAAATATTTCGGATTACTCAGGTAAGAAAATGATGTCAGGTGACTTTGATGGAGATGGTAAGCTCGACTTGGTGGCCATGGGAACCAGTGTTGCCAGTACCATGTATGTTTTTAGAAATGTTAATCCTAGTTCCGGTACCAAATTGGATTCTATGTCATTTGATACAGCCGTTATAATTGGTTTGGATGCAAATTCAACTACAACATCTTGTTTCCCTTATGATATGGACAACGATGGTAAATTGGATACTCTGATTGGTAGAACCAATGGTTTTAGTATTTTTATCAATACATCTACAGGTGTTGGAGATATCTCATTTGCAAAAAATACAATTAATCCTACAGGTACTTATTCATCTCAAAAGTGTCTGGCTTCTGATTTGGATTTCGATGGTGACCTTGAAGTAATTGCCATTAATCCTAATGGAGGTAGTAGACTAAGCTATTTCAACAATACGGGCTCTCCCGGTTCACTTAGCATCTCTACCACTGCAACCAATATCATTTTACCTCAGTCTTGTGGCGATTTTTTATTGGCCGATTTAGACGATGACGACGATAAGGACATCATAGTGGTTTCAAATAACAATACCGGATCATCTTCCAATGAATCCATTTATTATTTTGAAAACACCAATACTTCAATTGGAACAATCAGTATTTCAGGTACGGCAAATTTAATTTCAGGAACAGTTCCCGCAGGAAATTACAATGTATCAGTTCCAATGGCATCAGCTGATTTTGATGATGATGGCGACATGGATCTCGTTACTGTCTCAAAAGGAGGTCTTTCTGATCCTTCTTTGGTGCAAGTTCACAAAAATCTGGGATTCGGCAGCTTCAGCACGCTTGATGTTGGAAGTTATTATATGTCTGATGGTTTTACATTTTTAATTAGAACCGGTGATATTAATGGCGACGGAAGACCGGATATTGTATTTCACGATGGCAATAGCAATGGTGATTTTAAAGCAATTCTCAATCAATACATTTCAGGTTCTTTGGGCAGCAATCATTTTACAACCTACAGCGGTATCACAGCTTTGAGTTTGATCCCAACAGGATTTGTTCTTGATGATTTCAACCAAGACGGGCAATTGGATATAATTACCAATGAACTTGGAACATCAAATTTGCATTATTTTACAAATGGTACAGCGATTTTTTATGCCAAATCAGTTGCATCTGATTCATTGAATTTAACCACTTCATGGTCAAGTGCCGAAGATGGAACAGGAAATGCACCACCTGATTTTTCAGCAGGTACTTTTTTTCTCAACAATTCTTCTAATACCGCTACATTCAATAGCGGAGGCGATTGGAACATGGGAGGGGCTTTGGTAGTTCCCAATGGTAAAAAATTATACATTAAAGACTCTTCTCAATTCAACCTTACAGGATCAATAGACAATTTGGGCTATATCAATGGCGGAAACGTTTCTAGCGTG
>DASWYG010000322.1:0-8160 GCA_036405075.1 Bacteroidia bacterium
TCTGTAAGGTCTGAATTGAGTAAACAATAGAAAAGTAAAAAACCACCTAAATCCTAATGACCTTTCATTTATTTGATATATTCCATCTTGAGCTTCAATTTCAAATTCAAGATAAGCCCTTTCTTCTTCATCTAAATCACATTTAATTATAACTTGTGTATCCTTAATATTTCTTTTAAAAACTCTATTCCAAGCATCAAATACAACATCTGTAACCTTGCGATTCATTTTCTTTAATAAGCTATCTAAATTTCTCCTGTCATTTCTATCTGTGCTTTTAACTCGTTCAACTAAATGTATATTATAGTTTGTATCGTTCTGTAATGAATAGAGGATGTCTTGCACAAGTTCCAGATAAAATTTCTCTTTATCAGTCAACTCTGATTTGCCTTCAAGGTAAATCCGTGAAGGGAAGTCAAAAAGAAAATTTGGGAAGTAAAGTATGCTTGGAATTAATGTGCTGCAAAAATTCGACAATTTGATATTTGAATCAGGATTATGATTGGCAACTCGTGTATAGTCATCCTCCGGTTGAGCACCTTTCAGTTTGCCTTCAAATCCAGACCATCTAAAATCACTTCCTATGAATTTCGAGTTTGCAAACTTGTAAAATCTATAATAAACAAGTTCGTTCATTGGCTTAACAAATTCAAATTCTGTATTTGCTTCTGTGAATTCATTTATCCTTGCGATATCGTCATTGTCTAACTTAATTGTAATTTGAATATAAACATGGTCATTAAAGTTATCACGCTTACTAATTGGTATCAACACATTGTAATCCTTAATCGCTGCTCCAGGTAATTCCAATGCATTTAGTCCTTTATCACGAGGATTGAAAAAATTAATAGCTTCTAAAATAGTTGTCTTGCCACTTTCATTTAAACCAACAAGGGTGTAAATATTTGCATCTGGAGATTTATCAAGGTTGAATATTACATTTTCAATCCCCTTAAAGTTATTTATTTCGAACTTTTTAAATTTCATATAGTTTTAGGGTTTGTCAGTTCTTTTTTATGTATTAAGTCTCACTTTGGCATTGTCACATCGGTTTAAATATAAAGGTTTCTGATTTTGCGTTTGGGCGGATCAAAAGTTACAAAACTATCATCTAACACTGAAAATCCATAGAAACATAAACCTCTTAGTTTGAATGTCAGCCCGGCTGATGCTATACCTTTATTGTGTAAAGTGTCTGTCTAGTAGAGTTTGCGCATTAAATCCATATAACTATATCCTTTCCAGTATTCTTCAAGTCCTGCAAAGCCTAAAGTCACAGGATTTTCCTCAAAACTCCAAAACGCATTTGGCTGCCTTTTATAGTCGACCAATGCTCTTTTAAAAACATCTATTGTTCTTAATTCAATATCACTATTTGCGTTATGAAATGTTCTCCATTTCATTGAATCTTCATTGTTCCAATCCTTTTTGTCACCTGCAACAAGTATAAACCTAAATTTTGCAACTGCACCAAAAATTCTTTTTTTCTCTGCTGGATTTTCATGAAAGTATCTTTGCCAAGATTTAACTTGTTCGATAGCTCCGTTCAATTCTGATGTTGGCTTACCTTTTGCATTAAAAATCCTCATTTGGGGTTTTTCAAGTTCCATTAATACCCATTCAGGTCCGTCAGAATTGTCATTGAGCCACGCAAAGTCACACCTATATTTTCCACCAAAAGATATTTCTCTGAAAATAGGTTGAATGCCACCTTTCCTCGAATACAAATGAAAAAATAAAAAAGAATTTACTTTTAAAACTTCTAGTAAGTCTGGTTCAGATTTATTGTCTAAAGCTGCTTGTAAGTCTGTTTCAACTTTATCTATGTCCCAAAATGGGGTTTTACTGTCTGTCATGTGTTAATTTTTAGTTTGGCTCTGCTTTTATTAAAACTTCCCTCCACCCATACCCATGCAATGATTTAAAAAAACTATGTTTTAGAATTTATCCCTCACCCCACAATGATATTCATTCTCATCTTTCTTTTCCCCAATGCGCTGCCCCCTCAGTCACATCGTTTCAGTGTCTTAGTTTTAGTGCCGCTAATATAATTGAGGGTTTGAGAATTTTGCAAACCTTTTTTGTGAATGGTAAAATTTTGTTTGTAAATGACTGTTTTTGATGTCTGAATCAAATCCATAGCCCTGAGTTTTATCTGCTCATTTTAACTGCGGTTAAACTCACAGGTGGTCGAATTTTTCATTCCCCGGCTTTTGAATATTCAAGATCATGAATCACAAGCTTGTAAGTGGTAAAAACTGTGTTTATAAATCTCTAGATTATCTGATGCACATCACCCAAATTTAAAAAAATGTTACTACCTTTGCGACACTTTAATACAAAACCCATTAGCAATTATATGAAAGTAACAGTAGTAGGAGCCGGAGCAGTTGGTGCAACATGTGCCGATAACATTGCCCGCAAAGAACTTTGTTCAGAATTGGTCCTTCTGGACATCAAGGAAGGCATCAGCGAAGGCAAATCGCTGGACTTGTTTCAAACCTCATCTTTATTGGGATTTGATACCAGAATTACCGGTAGTACCAACGATTACACCAAAACAGCCAATAGCGATGTGGTGGTGATCACCAGCGGAATTCCCCGCAAACCCGGCATGACCCGCGAAGAACTCATCGGTATCAACGCCGGCATCGTTAAAGGTGTTACTGAAAATATCCTTAAATACTCTCCTAATGCCATCATCATCGTGATCAGCAACCCTATGGATACAATGACATATCTGGCATTGAAATCTAGTGGCTTGCCTAAAAACAGAATCATCGGTATGGGTGGTATACTCGACAGCGCTAGGTTCAAATGCTACTTGTCTTTGGCTACAGGCGCTTCTACCAACGATATTCACGGTGTGGTTATTGGCGGTCACGGTGATACCACCATGATTCCTTTGACCCGCTATGCTACCATCAACGGCTTACCTGTCAGCGAAAAACTCGATGAAGCTACACTTCAAAAAGTTGCTGCCGACACCATGGTAGGCGGTGCTACTCTAACCGGTTTGTTGGGCACCAGTGCCTGGTATGCTCCGGGTGCAGCAGGTGCTGCTTTGGTTGAAGCCATCGTTCGCGACGAGAAAAAAGTAATGCCTTGCTGCGTTTACCTCGAAGGTGAATACGGTCAAAAAGACATCTGCATGGGTGTTCCTGTTGTTATCGGAAGAAACGGATGGGAATCTATAGTTGACTACAAATTGAATGCTGCTGAACAAGCTGCATTCGACAAATCAGCAGAAGCTGTAAGAAGCATGAACGCTGCACTGGGTGCAATGTCCATGTAATTCTTTTTACCATACTTAAAAGGGTGTTCGCAAAACGAACACCCTTTTTTTTTCGACGAAATGTCGATCAATTTGTGTCATAAAACTGTCATGATTGCGTCGAAGCTGTTACAGATATTTGTCTAATGTTATGTATATGCGTGTTAAGATCATCTGTTTGATTCATCTGCTTTTGTTGACATCCACCCTGTCTGCAAAAGATTCATGCTTCTACAAACTCAGAGCCGATTTTGTGGCCATTAATGCTTGTCCCGACCAGGACATTGGTCTCTACAACATCAGCATCTGCGCTAAAAAACACATTGCCTACAATTGGGATTTTGGCGATGGCCGAACCTCTACCCTCAAACAACCCGCAGTCAAATACAGCACCCCAAATTCACTCAATAAGATCAAATTGACCTTAACGGATTCCGTCAGTTTGTGCAAAGACTCGATCGTTAAATTCATAGGGGTTTATGCGAAACCGGAAAGTCGATTCAATTGCATCATCAAAGAATTAGATGATGTGAAATTCAGGCAATTCACAGCTTTTAATACCAGTATCAACGACCATTGTTTCACTTGGTATTTACCGGGTGGCGACAGCCTGGTAATATCTGGAAAGAACTACCTTTTAATCAAAGACACCACCCTGCCTCCAAACACAAAAATTGGATTGAAAGTGACCAGCAACGATGGTTGTGTTGCTCATTCTTCTGCCGATTTTGACTTGGTAGGCATCACCGAATGTATAAACGACAATAAAGTGAAATTGCTTGGTAATCCCTGTCATTTAAAAGCTGATCTGACAGTATCTGCTGGTGACAGAAGCTATAAATTGTATAACCTGAGTGGAGAATTAATTGATGCCGGAATTTTAACCATTGGTACCAATTCAATACCATTGACCGAAACCGGAATTTTCTTCATTGAAATCTTGGAGAACGGCATCAATAAAGGACTCATCAAGATCATTTCTGAATAAGGTCAAAAAAGCGTATATTTGTTTTCAATGAACAAATCGACTTTAATGTTCCTCCTTTTAATGGGATGTGCTTTGACATCAAAAGCTCAAAAGATCAGTATTGTAAAAGCTGATTCCATTATCTCCCTGAGCAAACTTCAACCCAAAGACAGCAATCAAGTCATCATCATCAATTTTTGGGCCACCTGGTGCGGACCATGCATCCAAGAATTGCCATATTTCATTGCTGCTGACACCAGCTTGAAAGACAGCAATTACCACTTCTATTTCATATCGATGGACTCTGAAGAAAACATCAACAAAGTCAGCAAGTTCATTAAAAAATCAGGCTTAAAAGGCAAACACGGTTTGTTGGAGAGGGTCAATCTCAATAAATTCATCAACGATGTTGACGAAAATTGGAATGGCGCCATTCCCTTTACCATTGTGTTGACCTCCACCGACAGAAGGATACACGAAGGCAGTTTTGAAAACTATCGCGATCTGTGGCATTTCATCCGACAATAAATCAATCTCTCTATGAATAACAAATTAACGACATTCTCTTTGGTCATGGCCATGCTGCTGACCTTTTCATTTAAAACTGATCAAACAGGATATGAACCCGGCGCAACTGCCAGCACATTCAACTTAAAAAATACCGATGGCAAAATGCTCAATCCTTTTGAGAGCATGAAGACCAAGGGTTATATCGTCATATTCACCTGCAACCATTGCCCTTTTGCTAAAGCGTATGAAGATCGCATCATTCAATTGGATAAGAATTTCAAGTCAAAAGGTTATCCGGTCATTGCCATCAATTCCAATGATTCGGCTTCTTATCCTGAAGATTCTTATGACGAAATGGTGAAAAGGTCTAAAAGCAAAAAATACAGTTTCCCATATTTATATGATCAATCGCAAGAGGTTGCCAAAGCTTATGGCGCATTGAAAACACCACATGTTTATCTGTTACACATGGAAGGTGGTGTACCAATTGTTAAATACACAGGCGCCATCGATGACAACAGTGACGATGCCAAAAAAGTGAAAGAGAAATACCTTGAAAATGCTTTGAATGAGCTGATAGCAGGCAAAGAAGTGACTGTAAAAACCACCAAAGCCATCGGTTGTGGCATTAAATGGAAGAAATAATTATAGATTGATGTTCCCAAATATAAGCCGCAGATGGCGCAGATTTACGCGGATCGAAGTGTAGCGAAGTTCCCGACACAATGGGACGCAGCACAGCGAATATCCATCTATTGCGGGAATGCATGGGCGTGTACAAATAAAAAAATCCTCAAACAACCTAGAATTAGGAATAGCTTACAATTTCCATCCGTTCTCACCTACCAAAGGCACAAAACTGAATTCATCAAAAACTTCGGTTTCAAATGCCTCCCCCTCCTGCTTGGTGATGCGCACCATTTTTTGAACTTTGGCATCCTTCCCTACCGGAATCACCAGCCTGCCTCCGGTTTTAAGTTGTGCTATCAACGCTTTGGGGACCGAAGGTGCTCCCGCCGTAACAATAATAGCATCATAAGGGGCATGGGCTTGTAAACCTTTGGTACCATCACCTACAAACAATTTGATCTTTTCATTTAAGCCAATTTCAGACAAGGTTTTGGCGGCTATCATACTGAGTGGCTTGTGACGTTCTATTGAAAAAACATTGGCACCGCAAACCGCTAACACTGCTGCCTGATAACCACTGCCTGTCCCAATTTCCAATACATTATCTCCAGCTTTGAAAGCCAATAATTGAGTTTGATAAGCAACAGTATATGGTTGAGATATGGTTTGACCTTCGGCTATTGGAAAAGCTTTGTCATCATAAGCATGAGATTCGAATTCAAAAGGCAAAAAGTAATGACGTGGGATGTCTGCAATGGCTTGAACGACCCTGGTGTCGGTGATGCCTTTGGTCTTGAGCAAGTCTGCCAATTGAAGGCGAAGACCCTTGTGTTTGTATGTGTCTTGATGTCTTTCCAAAATATCGAATGTATGTTCTTTAGTACACAGTTAATAACAAAATGATGTTACAAATAAGCAACTAATGCATTTTTGTAACAAATTTATTTAGCAACAGTTGTCAAAAAAGATCAATATCGGACTAGCAGGCAGTCAAGCTTCTATAGGCGCTTATCTTCCCTATCTGCAAAAGAATGAAGCCTTTCATCTGATAGGTTCTTTCGACAGTACTGATTCTAAAAATTTCGAACAATTTTACGGCATTTCCCCTCTCAAGGATTTTATTGGCAGGGCCGATACCATACTGTTTTGTGGTCTGAACCATTTGCATTTGTTTGACATGATGGTTGAATGCATCAAAAACAGCAAACACATCTTATTTGAGAAATTTCCGGACCTGAACTACACAGAGCTCAATGTGTTGCAAAAACTGAGAAATGAAGCCGATACTTTGTTTTTCATCTCCAATGTGCATGGCAATGGTTGTGTGTACACCACCGCCAGACAATCTGTGGTAAAACCGACCTTCATTCAGCACAAGATAGACATTCCTTTCAATACCAGATTCAGCGATCACAACAGCAAAGAGATCCTCTATGAAACCATAGACATGGTGATCCGTTGTGTGAATTCGCCCATAAGCAAGGTAAAGATCAATCAGCAATACATCTTCAATCAGAAGCCGGACGAGGTTAAAATTCACATTGCCTTCGACAATGGCACCAATTCTGAAATTGTGCTGAATACTGTGAGTAAATCGCACCGCAATTTGTTGACTTTGTACCAAAAAGGCAAGATCATCACAGCAGACATAGCCGATTTTAAAGTAGAGGAAACCCGTTTGGATTTGGACCTGGAACACAAACTGCCTTTTGAGGACATCAACTCCTCTACAACACTGGCACAAAGGATGAATCAGTTCGAAAAAAAAATACTTTATTTTGATGTAATTCAAAAAGATTTGTTGAACTTTGTAGATTGTATCAGCAACCGCGTTTCACCAATGGTATCATTGGAAGAAGCCCTCAACGTGGTAAGCGTGATGCAAAATTTTACATACAGTCAACATGAATCCATTGTTTAAATCCATTCTACCCATTTTTGTTTTTTCGTGGCTGTTTTATTCCTGCGATAAAGAGCAAGAACAAACCCCATCTTATCTTCACATCACCGAATTCAGCTTTACCTCCAACGCCACTACCCAAGGCTTAGGCACTTATGAAATTGTTGGAGCCAAAGTATTTGTTAATGGTAAAGAAATAGGCAATTTTGAAATTCCATGTACAATTCCGGTATTGGCAGAAGGTACCTCATTTATTGAAGTATATCCGAACATCAAACAAAACGGCTCATACTCCAATCAAAAATACTTTAAACCATATACAGGATATCTGGATACAATTAAATTGAGAAAAGGTCAGATAGACACGATCAAACCCAGCTGTAAATACAGAAGTAATGTCAATTTTTTATGGATAGAGGATTTTGAGGACCAAGCCATTTCAATGATCAAGAGCGGTTACAACAATTCTGATGATTCCATCATTCCATTGCCTACCAATTCATCAGGGGTCGATCAACCATTTTCAGGTTCCAATTATTGCGGATACGTCAATTTGGTAAAAGATACTCAGATCATTTTTGAAAGAAGTTCATTGTTCGCTTATTCAATTCCCAATTTGGGCACTGATGCATATTTGGAATTGGATGTTAAGAGCAATCAAGCCCTACAAATTGGTGTGTACACTGATGACAATGTCAACGTCATTCAATCTCCGGTTATGGTAGTCAACTCGACTGACAATGCCTGGAAAAAAATATATGTCAATTTGGTATCCGAAACAGGCGATCTTGCTGCCGGATCTAAGGTGCGAATATTCTTTGGATTATACAAAGGTGAAGACTCCAATGCCGATCAATACCTGATGATAGACAACATTAA
>DASWYG010000323.1:0-26689 GCA_036405075.1 Bacteroidia bacterium
AGAAATATTTTAAAAGTTGGATTTTAATTGATGCACTGAGTTTCTTACATTTTGAACCAGACAGTGAAAATAAATCAATTTTGCGAAATATTATTTGGTATTGGGATGGTCAAATTAATGGTAAGGTTTTATTTCAAAGACTAGGTATTGAATTACCTAAACAACCTTAATTTTAAAACAATTAAATTTTTAAAATCAAGTAAATTATATATCCATTCCAAATTTCATTTACTTTGAATTGAAATTCCCATTTCAATGCATCTCCTCAATCAAAATAAAATCCATCAGCTTCCCGTTGACTTGAGTGATTCGAAACAAGATGCATTGATTCATTTTTATCATACGACACTGTCATCGAAAAAAAACAAGGTCATCTTTAAAAAGAACATGGCTTGTTTGCTTTTAAAAGGTGTTAAGGAAGTTCACACAACGACTGAAAACATTTGCATCAGTAACAATCAGGTACTCATGCTGAACACCGGCAGTACATTGATGTCTGAAACTGTTGCCAGCAATGGTGAGTACGAAGCCATACTCTTGTTCTTTGGAAATGATACCTTGTTGAATGTATGCAATCAATTGAATTTTAAAATCCCTGAGAACAGTCAATCAATTGGCATAATAACGATGCACAAGGACAGCTATTTAAATCATTACATTGAATCGCTTCAATTGTTAAAAAGTGCTGATGATTCTATGCACGACATTAAGATCCGAGAATTTTTGGGTTATTTACATGCTGAGCATAAAGATCTGTTCAGGCAATTGGTGACTCAGGCATTTAAAGGTTCTAAAAACATTAAGTTGCAACAGGTCATTGAAATGAACATGTACAGTGGTTTGAGTTTGAATGAACTTGCCTTTTTATGTGACATGAGTTTATCGAGTTTCAAGAGACATTTTTTTGAATTGTATGAAAAGTCACCTCAAAAATATTTCATCGACAAGAAAATGGAAAGGGCTTTGCATTTGTTAGGTTCAAACCGAACCCCCAGCGAAGTTTCAATTGAATTGGGATACGAACATTTATCCGCCTTTAGTTATGAATTTAAAAAGCGGATGGGACTTGCACCCAAGCAATATCAAGTTGAACTTTTAAAGAAAAGAATTGAACTGAAATCATAACATTCAATGTCCGATTCAAATCGTACTTTGCCATAAATTCTATTCATCATGAACAACAATTATTTGGAAAGCGTGATCAAGCAGTTTGAGTACTACAAACTACTTGGGGAGAAAACTTTTGCTCAAATCAGTGAAGAACAATTGTTTTGGACTTACAACGACAACAGCAACAGCATTGCCATCATTGTGAAACACCTTTGGGGCAATATGTTGAGCCGCTGGACCGACTTCTTAAACTCTGATGGAGAAAAAGAATGGAGAGACAGGGATGCAGAATTTGAGAATGACATTCGTACAAAAGAAGAACTGATGAAGAAATGGGACGAAGCCTGGAAGGTGTTTTTAGACACGCTGAAGTCATTGAAGGAAGAAGACTTGGACAAGATCATCTACATCCGCAATCAGGGTCATACCGTCATGGAAGCTATCAACCGTCAATTGGCTCATTACCCCTATCACATTGGTCAAATTGTGTTCATTGGCAAAATGTGTGCAGAACAATGGAACTCGCTTTCGATACCCAAAGGCAATTCCAAACAATTCAATGCCGATAAATTCTCAAAAGAAAAAGCCAGAGGGCATTTTACAGATGAGGTATTGAATCCCAATAAAAACAAATCATCATGAACTTTGACTTGAATCAATCGCTCAAGCAACTCGGCAATAACCCTTCAGTGTTCCGCAGCTTGTTGTCGCCAATAAAAGAAGAATGGCTGAATGTAAATGAAGGTGAAGGCACCTGGACGATCAAGGAAGTGCTTGCACATCTTATTGTATGTGAAAAAACAAATTGGTTGCCGAGGATCAAGCTCATTTTATCTGAAACTCAAAAAACCTTTGAGCCCATGGACATGAGCATTCATCTGGAAATAGCCGCCGAAAATACCATTGAAGAATTGTTGCAAGAGTTTGAAACCTTAAGAGCATCAAATATCAGTGAACTTGCATCATATAATTTAAGCGATACTGATTTGCATAAAACAGGCATGCATCCAAAATTGGGACAGGTTCGTTTATCAGAAGTCATATCCACTTGGACGACCCACGATCTTTCTCATTTGTCGCAGATATTAAGGATCTTGGCCAAACAGAACCAACAGCATGTTGGTGGGTTCGAGACATATTTGAGGATATTGAAATAGGCTGTGGTGAGAGCGGAGAAAGAGAACGTGGCAACTGCAGACAAAAGTTTTTCACGACTCCTCTATCATCTCCCTTATTTTTTTAATTGCTCAGAATTTTATTGTCGATGTAAAAAGTACTGAATGGTATGAAAAACAGTAAGTGAAAGTTTGGGTGCTGGTCAAGGAATATTACACTTGTAATTAGTAGATTTACCCCCTTAACAATTTCTCTTTCAAATCTTCTATTTTTGTATTAATTCAACATCAGTTATAATAAATGAAATTTCCTAAGCTCCTTCCCTATTGCTTATACATCTTGTTTATGATGCTGCTCATTCAAAGCTGTGGAGTGATTGAGAAACGCCGATACTCGAGCGGATGGAACCTGAATTTGAGTGTTGGTCATGATAAGGGCAAAGTGGCCAAAATACCCGTTAAGAAAAAGCTGAATGTAAATCTTAATAACGACGAAATGCCAGCAGATTGGGCATCGAATAATGATACAATAAGCCAAACAAGGACTGTGTTTGAATCGGTAAATAAATCTGAATTGTATGAGTTGAATGAAGGTCTCAAATACCCAGCTTTGCACAATTACAAACCTATAGAAGAATCACCTCATCGATTTAATCTCAATGGTATTCAAAATCTAGCAGTAGATATTGACTCGACTTTAACTGCGAACCATACTCCGGTAAAGAAAAATGAACCATTTGCAGCAATAGCTCTTATCGCAATTGCATTGGGGGTGATTGGTGTTGTTGGTCTGATCATGAATACTATAATTGTAATTTATACAGGCATTGTTCTATATGAAGTATTCCTTACCTTAACCATGGTTGGTTTTCCTGTTGCTATTTTAAGCACCTTAATCAGTCATTATAAATTCAGAAGCAAAAGAATAAGAGATCGATTTAAAAATAGAAACATGTATGTGTTGAGCAAAACCATCTTATTGCTAATGTTTTTAGCCGGATATGTCACTTTATTGATTTTGGTCAGCACAATATAATATTTTAATTATTCATCCTATGCGCCTAAGCAATCAATTCTGGAAATTCTTCTATTTCATGATACTCATGTTACTTTTTCAAAGCTGCGGGGTAATAGAGAAACGCCGTTATTCATGGGGATGGAATTTGAATCTAAATTTGGGAGGTACTAAGTTTGATGGCCCAGTGAAGAACCATACAGACAAGAAAAAAACAATTTCAAAATTGAATCAGGCAAATGAGCCTGAGTCAAGTTCAATCAATTTATTGGATACCACATCATTTTCCAAGAACGTGTGGAATCGACATATTTACAACAATGATGTGTCTGTAAATCGAGATTTGAGTAGTATTGGATCGATTAAACAATTCAAACATTTCAATACAAGCAAAACAGTTTCCAAATCGCATGAAAAACTCATTGAATCAAGTAAGCACTGTGTATCTGCCTCAAATAAGCATGGCCATTATGAGGAACTGAAAAATGAACCATTTAGTGTAGTTGCAGCGATTGCTTTTTTATTGGCTATTGCCGCAGGGTTCATCATGCTGATGAGTGGGGTCATCAGCAGCTTACTGTTGTATACTCTCATGTATGGAGTGGTGATAGGTGTTATGTGCACTTTTGTAAGCGTATACTTCTTTAAAACTTCAGGGGATGCTTTTAAGAACAAAGGCTTTTATATATTTGATAACATCATGTTGATCTTTGCTTTAATCGGCTTATTGGTTTATGTAGAATATTTAATTTCAAGTTTCTGAACCATTGATGAAATTACGTCCACAAATCGATTTACCCTGACTTACATTCATGTTCAATAAATTCTATACTCTCAGTCTGGTCTTTCTTCTGATGGTTCCATTGGGCACTATGTTTCACGAGTGCGGTCATTATCTGTCTGCGAAGTTTTATGGACATCAACCAGTGATGCACTATGCTTCTGTGAGTCTACAAGATGTAAATAAAATCAAATTACTTACAGATTCTCTGATACATTCTGTTAATATGAGTTCTGAAGATAAGAAAGACTTGTACTCTGAAGTTTTAAAATTGAGAAAGGAATCATTCTTCATCACCTTATCAGGTCCATTGTTCAATATGGGAATGGGAAGTATTTGCTTTCTAATCTTACTGTTGTTTGGATCGAACATTCACTTTCATCGATACAAATGGTGGTTCATTTTCGGAAGTTTTTTGTGGTCGCGACAAATCATCAATTTCTGTTATGGCATTTTGCTTTTCTTGAAAAATGGAAATTGGGGTCAATCAGGTGATGAGACCAATTTATCCAATTACTTGCAATATCCTGCATTTACTTTTGATTTAATGACTGCAGCACTGGCTTCTATCATTTTATTGGTGGTATTCATCAATTACATGAACAAAGAAGAACGCATAGCATTTGTATTGGCAGGCACAATTGCAGGCAGTCTCAGCGCCTTACTTTGGTTCAAAGTAATAGGTCCATTGCTATTGCCATAAGCATCATTTTGAACCTGAAACAATTCTACGCTATCCTTCAAATTCATTCATGAATTGAAGTGTTGCCAAACCTTGCTTGCTGGCATTGGCCCCGGTCAAAAGAAATCCTTTAATTCCTTTGCTTCTCAAATGGGCATAGTCCATGATCTCGGCAATGGAAGGATTCAATTTTTCGCCTATACCGGTCAACAATCCAGTACCAATGATGAGCAATTTGCCTTGTTCTGCGCACAATGTAATCAATCGCTCCTGAAACGCATACAGTTCGTTGGGCTTATAGGTGGTAGAAAGATCTCCCCTACCCAACATCAGCATTTCGCTGTTTTGTATGATGGCTTTTAAATTGTCATCGTCCAATGTGTTTTCAATTTTTGCAACCACACCCAACCGAGGTTGTATGGCTTTGATGTCCAATAAATCTTTTGTGGTTTTGGTGAATGACACCAGCAATTTGATATTGGTTTGCAATGGATTCAATTGCGTCACCAATTGAAGGTCTTTGCCAGAATTGGCTTCAAAGTCGAATGGATGGTCTTTTGAACTGATGGATCGATTTGAATTCAGATGGAAATCGTTGATGGCTTCACAGTCTATAGAATTGGTATTTAACGACACTATGCGCATGTTCAGTTCATCGTCTGCAATGCTGAGGGTATCGCCAATGTTTAATCCTGAAAAGCTTTTGTGATCAAAGAAATTGAGAGTCGGGATATCATTGATTGCTTTGACAGCATCTGATCTCACCAATTGGTAAACAGTGCCCGCTTGTATTTTCAGACCTTTACCCAAATTGCCAATGCAGGGTTTATTGCCCGGTAAATCGATGAACAAGTCGAGGTTTATAGACAATTGCTTCAGGTGATTTTGAATTTCATCTATTCGCAGTAAAAAATCGGATTCTGATTTGCCTTTATAGATGAGTCGCAGCGCTTTCAAACCGTTTTGATGCAGTTGGAGTAAGTCGACAGAGAAATCGCCGAGATCGCGGGAGTATGTGAGTACAGGGTATAGCATTCAGCGATCGAATATACTAAAAAGAGAGCAAGAATGAGAGCGAGAATGAGAACGAGAATGAGAACGAAAGCGGATGCCTTATAAGGGCCCTGCCCCGTGGCGTGTTTAGAGTGCAACGAAAAACTCTGCTACGAGGAACGAGAATGAGAATGAGAACGAAAGCGGATGCCTTATAGGGGCCTGCCCCGTAGCGTGTTTAGAGTGCAACGAAAAACTCTGCTACGAGGAATGAGAGCGAGAATGAGAATGAGAACGAGAGCGAGAACGAAAGCGGATGCCTTATAGGGGCCTGCCCCGTGGCGTGTTTAGAGTGTAACGAAAAACTCTGCTACGAGGAATGAGGATGAGAGCGAGAATGAGAACGAAAGCGGATGCCTTATAAGGGCCTGAATACTCTGTCTTGACGATATGAAACAACTCAAATATTTGCAAAAAACACCAAGTTTATGTATGAATTTGATCCATAAATGGTTGCGATTTCTTGTGTTAAAAATCCATTGAATCAATGTTCTAAAAAACAATAGATTAAAAAAAAACACACAGTCATACAATCACTGTAAAGTAAAATCACTCTCATGACTGTAAAGTTCAAAAAAGGAGAAAACTTTCGACTTCTTTTTATCCGATTATGGTCTAGATTTTTAAATTTAAAAAAGAGGTTTCAAATTTAGAATTCATTTTAAAATTGAGAGCTGTAACAAAACAGATCACGCACCTTGAATGTGATTTGGGATTTTTATGGCGATTTCCGAACAAATGACAGTTGAGTTCGAATCAGAATTTCGCGGAAGAAATGAATTGAAAGTCTGTTCCATACAGAGAAAGTTATTTTCATTGTACAACTGATCTTGAAATGCCAAGCATTTTCTAAAAATGATAGGCACTGAGGGAAGGATAAAAATTTGAGAATGAGGACTTAGCTGCTTAATTTTTAGATGAAAACAGATTTTGAAAATGAGAATATGGTGTAATTGGTGTATTTAGGGGTTCAAAATGCGAAAAAAGAGGTCTATATTAAAAACTTAAACAAAGGGTGCTTAATGTCTCAAGTTTGGTTAAAAGAATAGAAAAAGGCTTCAAATGAAATGAAATTCATTTTTTGGACAGACTCAATAATATAGAACTGAATATTAGCTATTTAAAAATATTGGAGATATAATTATCGGATCATCACTAGGTATTTTTACTTAAACAAAACCTCCGAATTGTTTGAAAATAGCCTTTACAAAATGTGTATTTTTTTCAATTAACAAAATGATTGAATTATTAAAACAAATAAAAAATGTTCTTAAAGTGAGCACAAATTGAGAATTTAATTATCTATTTGACAAGTGATTACAGAAAATGAAGGATTATTTATACATTTTTTAATCTTGCTTGGTTTGGAAATTTTGTGAATTGAACTTAATATTGCCCTAGAAAAAGTAAGTAAAAAATACTAGCAGTAAAAACACTTACAATTTCCGCTAAAAACACAAAAACTAAGGGGGGAACTACAAAACACAATTGTATGATCAAACACAAAGCCAAAAGCGTTAAAGCACAAACAACGCCGGCAACTAAAAACGAACACAAATACACACCTGACCAATGGTCATGTTCGGTATTTTTCGTTGATTGCTTAGTGACTTCCACCTCTTTAAATTTCCAGAAATCAACTATCAACGGGGTCTTTTTCAGACCATTTCTATCCAATGCTGTTTCCTTATCCAATTCAATTCCCAAATCCGTAAAGGCTGTTAAACAAATACATCCTGAGCCGGTAAACATGAACCATCTGACGATGAACTCATGTTGTCAACTTCATCAAAGCTGTTGTTAAAGACAGAAACTGAAGTGAGCAAAAAGAATTGAAAACAGAGATGAACAAAATGGGCAAGAACCAAAACCACCACAACAAAGGGATGAAGTGTAACAACAGTGTTGCGTTTCACCGAAGAAAGACATTTGAAAAAAAGCACTAAAAACAAATATTAAAATTCAACTAACAACACAACAAACTAACGTCCACTAAAACAACAAACACACTATTTACACAAACGCGATGAAAGAACAACTACGAAGCCTTAACTTTAACAACTACCTCAGGTACATCAAACTGATCCTGATAGTTGGAGATCTGGTTTTCCTTAACCTCTCCTATTTGATCTCATTTATCATTAGAAATGATCACTACAATGTGTTCATTAATCGTGATTCCCAGATCTTTATTTTCATTACCAACATTTTTTGGCTCTACCTGGTGTACCATTTCAATGAGTTCACATTCAACAGGACCGACAGTATCGAAAAATCGTTGAGTAAAACCTTGCGACTGATCCTTTATCTCTTCCTTTCTCTAGTCACCTTCTCACAACTCTTTTATTTTACCAATTTAAACCGAGTGGGATTTGTGACCTTTTTCCTCAACTTCATTATTCTGACCCTCATGTACAGAATCGTTACGATTCAATATTTGAGAAAGATTCGCAAAACGGGTATCAATTTCCGTAATGCCGTCATTGTCGGTTCTGAAGACATAGGACAAGAGATCTACGATGCATTGACCACCGATTTATCTCAAGGGTATAAAATCCTTGGTTATTTTGATGATCATGACAACAGAAAAGAGGACCTGCAAACCAAATACCTCGGACCGATCAAAAATGTATTTGAATACACCATTACCCACAATGTGCATGAAGTGTATGTTGCCCTCAGGGATTTTTCATCTGTTGAAATCAGACAATTGATCAATTTCTGCGAGCGCAATTTGATAAGGATCAAATTCGTTCCCGATTACAAACTCTTTAAAGAAACCAACAGCGTATCAATAGATTTCTACGGCAATGTGCCTGTAGTGTCTCTCAGAGAAGAACCGCTTGAAATTCCGATGAACCGTCTTAAAAAACGTTTCTTCGATATCTTCTTCTCTCTGCTCGTCATTCTGTTCATCTTCCCTTGGCTGTTCCCAATACTCATGATATTGGTAAAACTAAGCTCTAAAGGACCAATTTTCTTCAAGCAAAAAAGAACAGGTGAAGGCAATAAAGAATTCTATTGCTGGAAATTTAGAACCATGCGTATGAATTCGGAATCTGATTCTTTGCAAGCATCTAAAAATGACAACAGAATAACCCGTGTAGGTAAATTCCTCAGAAAAACCAATCTGGATGAAATGCCTCAGTTCTTCAACGTTCTCATCGGCAATATGTCGGTTGTTGGTCCTCGTCCTCACATGGTGAAACACACCAATGAGTACTCAGAGTTGATCGACAACTATTTGGTAAGACACTTCGCCAGACCGGGTATTACCGGATGGGCTCAAACCAATGGCTTAAGAGGTGAAACCAAAAACGTTGAAAAAATGGCCAAACGTATTGAATACGATATCTGGTACATCGAAAACTGGTCGTTCCTGCTCGAGTTAAAAATCATTTTCTTCACCGTACGAAATATGTTCATCGGTGATAAGAATGCTGTATAAGATCTCAACAATCAACAACGCACATATAAAAAAACCTCCTTACGGAGGTTTTTTTTATGCCTTTACTTTAAATGCCTTTTGCTTTGCTTTATAAGATGTCTTTGCACATTTGACCTAAGATCGCATCTCTGTTCAGATACTTTTCAGCATAAGCCCTAGCATTGACCTTTTGTTTACCATAATCACCACTGCATGCCTTAACTATTGCTTCCTGCAATTGAACAGAATTTTCAGGGTCGATCAAAATGCCCATGTCGTGTTCGTGTATCACATCGTATAAACCTGTTCCCGGAAATGATGTGGCAATGGCCAAACCTCCACACGACAATATGGTTGTTAATTTACTTGGCATCACCAAATCAGCAGCCTCTGCCTTCTGCAAAACCAAATGAACATCAGCAAAATTCAGAAATTCATTGAACACATCATTGCCTTGTAAGGGTAAAAAACTGATGTTTTTCAATTGTTTCAACTTTACCATCTCTTCCAATTTGGCTTTATAAGGCCCTGTGCCGCATATCACGAAACGAATCTCACCGTATGCGCTCAGATTCGCTGCAATGTCTATAAGCGCATCTAAACCCTGTTTTTCACCTATACTTCCGGAATACAGCACCACCTTGTGTTTGGCATCAAAGCCCCATTTGGGTTTTAATGAAGCTCTGTCCTCAATCGGTTTGAATTTATCAGTATCAACCCAATTGGGTATCATGATGAGGTCGCGACCGGTTTTGGCCTTTATTTTTCTGATCATGCCCACTGAGATCGAACTGATGCTGTTCATCCGTTTCAAAATCCATCTTTCCAGACCAAACAGTATTTTAAATACCAATTCTGATTTAACCACCTTTAAGTCTCTTGCAGCTTCTATTTGCATATCTTGAATGTGGTAATTGATTTTACCTCCTTTGAACAATTTGTAATACCAGGCTAAAAATCCCAAATGAAATGGAGGTGCTATACAAATGATTCTATCGTATCCGGGTTTAAACAACAATTTGTTGACCGTTATAAATGCTGAAGCAAAGAAACTGGCTTCATGAATGATTCTTTTAAGCCCACTAGGATTGGCCGGCACATAAAACGGACATCTGTAGACTACCATTTTATTGCCTTTAGATTTTTCAGTTTTGAACCATTTGCCGCTGTATGGCGCTTGCACTTTCCAATTGGGATAATATGGAAATGAGGTTACCATAGCGCATTCATATCCCTGATCACTCAACCAATCCACCATTTCACCTGTGTACTTGCCTATACCCGTAAGTTCAGGACTAAAGTTGATGCCCAAGACCAATACTCTGCTTTTTTTATCTGTGTTTTCCAATTTTAAGATTGCAATATTTTAGACTTTATGAACAGCAAACGCTTCTTCATCATTTTTAAACTGTGTTTGAAACCTCCTTTTCGCTTCATGGGCTGATTGAAATATTCAAACTGAAATATTCCTGCCTGACGCATAAATGGGGCATTGGCTTTTAGTTGTATATCCGTTTTCTCTGCACCCAAGTAATTGCCGTTATAAGATCTTAACATAAATTGATTGGCTCTTACCGGAATATAATCAAATAAAGCAAAAAGATTTGCTTCTTCGCTTAAATGAACCGATTCAAATTGCCCGTCATTTTTAACCGCTATTGCACAACCTGATTCAGTAATTAATTGAATTTTGCCATGCCCACTTCTTTTCAAAGTATAAGCGGATGTGAATTTATCTCCTTTGGATGACCATTTCAATTCACTGCCTGATTTTCCTGAATTGACCAAGTATTTACCGTCATTTCTTTTGATGTAAAATGCATCGTTTTCAGCATCCTTCATGGCCATATCATTGAGTTCATCCAAGCCTATGAATTTATAACCTTTCTCCAACAAAATGGGTATCAGTTGGGCAGTTAGCAAATGGGTTTTGTTCAATGCTTTCACAATGTCCATATCTGCAATCTCATCGTGCATGACAATGACCCCACTGCCTTTCTCTTCAATTTCTTTTAAATAGACTTCTACTGTTTCATCAACCGTTTTACCCAATTTCCAATAGTAACAATCGATGCCCGGAATGTCCCAATGAACGGGTCCAATGTGTTTGAATGAACTTCTCATATCAGTGTTCAATTCACGAGCAACTTCGGGCGACCATTTGCCATAAGGAGCTCTGAAAAACACTTTGCCATCTGGTCTGTTGCCAATAACGGCATTGGTTCTGGCGATCTGATCGATCACATCACCATCTACAGAAACATAATAAGGCATATCGGGGTGTTCATAAGTATGATTGCCCACAATGTGTCCGCATTCATACAGGTATGTAATGGTATCCGGATGTTCTTCTGCATATTTTCCAACAACGAAAAAAGTTGCTCTTATGCCTTTGGTATGCAGAAAAGTTGCAATCTCTTTTGTGTATTGACCGGGGCCGTCATCATAGGTTAAACACAAGGTTTTATCTTGCAATTTGAAGCCGTTTATATCGTTTAATGCAAACATTGTGGTTATCGATTCAAAGCGTTTTTAAATGTTTCAAGGTAATATTCTGCCACTTTTTTTCTGCTGTGGTCTTGCAAATATGCAGTTTTATCTGCCTCATTGCTTATAGGTAAGGTGTTGGGATCAAGACACTTTTTCAAAGCATCCAATAGACCCTTTTTATCTCCCATTTGAAATGTGTAGGCGTGTCCTTTAACTGCTTCAGCTAATCCACCGGCTTCAGATACGATCATGTTGCAACCGCAGGCCAAACCTTCTAAAGCCACTATTCCAAATCCCTCAACATCCAATGATGGCACAACCATGATCTTGTGTTGATTCAAGCATCTGGCCAATTCTTCTCCTTTCTTGAATCCATGAAATTTAATCTTATCCTCCAATCCTTTACTTCTTACTTTGTGATTCAATGATTCATATTCATAACCATCACCAATTATTGTCAATGTATAAGGCACATCGAGTTCGGCACAGGCATCGATGAGCAAGGCACATCCTTTTTGTGATACCAGTCGGCCAACAAATACAATGTCATGTTGGCGTTTTTCCTCCGGATAAATTTTGAAAATTGCATCGTCGTAGCAATTGTAAATGACCTTGCAAGGAACAGGTAAAAAGTCGGCCAAACATTGACTCACCGCGATGTTGACATTGGCTCTTGCAATAAAGAATTTCTTCAATTTGGCTTTGATGTTGGCTGTGTACTGCAAACTAAAATCGTTGTGCGAAATGACCCATTTCTTAAATGGATTGAACGCAAACAACCAAACACCTTTAAGCGTGATATTGGGCATGTATACCAGATCCGACCAAAAAAACAATTTCAATTGACCCAATACATTGGATGAATGGATGATCTCTACATTCACCAAAGGCTTTGCCGGGTCTTGTTTTTGCTCGGTTACGACTTTAACAATATGGCCAGCTTTAACAAATTCATTAACCAAAAACAGGGTATGATTTTCTATGCCTCCAATTGCAGGATAAAACACTGAACTGTAAACCAGAATTTTCATTTGTTCTTTCCCCATTCTTTATTTGGAATTTTCTTTGATCTTACAATAAATCAAGGTGAAATAAGACATTTTCAAAATGGCAAAAGCAAATCCTCTTTTACCGTCTCTGAAACCGCCCAATAAAATATAACTGCCGAAGAAAAAAGCAGGTCCAATTAAAACCGAACGCATCAAACGGTATTTCAATTTTTGTTTGAACGTCCATTTTGAGGCTATAGCAGGATCATTGATGGCTTTTAAATAGCGATTGGCTTCCCATGAGGCATATTCAGTGTGCTTATTGACATAGTGAGAAGCACCTCTAAAATCCTGATGATCGATTTTCTCTTTGATCTCTCCTATATTGCCTTCGATGATCGGGTGTTCATGAATTTCCATATCGAGTTTGCTCCACTGTTCCTCATCTATTCTTTCATATTCTCCTGCTCCTACTTTGAATAAAGCCAATTTGCGCAAAGGGTAACCTCCTTTGAGTTTCTTTCCCATAAAATAAATGGTATAATTGAGCCAAAAGGCATCGAACTTATCATTTGAAAGGGCTGCTTTTAATGCAGTTTTAAACTCATCGGTCATGTATTCATCGGCATCAAGAAATAGCACCCATTTGGTTTTGGGAGTATGATTTCTCAGGTACCAATTTCTTTTTTTGGGGAATTTTCCATCCCATTTGAAGTCTACGAATTCTGCACCGAATTGTTCAGCTATTGCTTTGGTATTATCGCTGCTGCCTGAATCGATTACCACTATTTTTGCGGCAAGATCCTTCCCTATTGCACTGAGGCAACCTGGCAAATTTCTCTCTTCGTTAAGAGCCGGTATGGCTATGGTAAGATCAAGCATTTTCTTTAAAAATATTTTTCCTTTCTTTCAAAGGCACACAAGGGTTACCGGCACAAACCATCCAATCGGGCATGTGTTTGTTGACAACAGAACGGGCCCCAATGACACATCCTTCGCCGATTATTACACCGGGATGCAAAAATGCCTCAGTTGCCACCCAGGCATGATCCCCAATACTGATGGGCTTGGTTACCAATATGAATCCTTTGGTGTTATAATCGTGTGTACCGGCACAAATATGTGCGCCTTGTGAAATAACAGCTTTTTCACCAACGGTGATGATGTCTTGCGAATAAAGTATAGCACCATTGGCAATACCGCATCCATCTTTTAATATAAGATTCCAGGGTGCCCAAATGGTCACTTTTGGATACACGTGTACACCTTTTCCAACTTTGGCTCCAAAACATTTTAACACAAAAGCCCTCCAAAAATGCAAGGGTTTCGGGGTGTATTTGAAAAACAACAAATCGGTGAAATTCCACACCAATCTGCCCAGCCGGTTGGCCAGTGAAAATGAGGGTCCGGTATGTGTGTCTTTATTGTGCATGTTTTAAGTTAAGATTCATTTGTTGGGCCATTTGCTCGAATGCCTTTGATATGGTAAATCGCTGGCTGAAACATTGGTGAGCTGATTTAGACATATTTGTTTTGGTCACTTCATCCAGTGCTTTCCATTTTCTTAGCAATGATGTACATCCTTCCAATGTGTCTTTATCACAAAGTCCGGCATTGTCTGCCTGAATTTCTCTCCAGATATTGACTTTATCTGTGATGAGCACCGGGCAAGCTTCTGCAAGCGATTCTGCCACTGCAATACCAAAGTTCTCTTGATGACTAGGTAAAACAAATGCCTGAGCATTTTTAAATGCTTGCCATTTGTCATCGCCTTTGAGCATACCCGGGAATGCAACCTGATGTTTTAAAAACTCAGATGATTGAACCATTTTTTTCAGTTCAATGCCATACTCTGTTTCAATACCGGGTCCGGCAATGACCAACTTTGGAGCATCATTGACCTCACCATACACTGTTTCATAGGCCTTGATCAGGAGTTCAACGCCTTTCTTGGGATGTATTCTACTTAAAAAAAGTAAATTTCCTTGAGGATTATAAGTCGCATCAGAGCTTGGTGGTGTTTGAATGCCGTATCCAACGTTGAGTACCTTTTTAGGATGATAGCCCGGAAAAGTTCCTGCTGCTAACAACAATTCTTCTTCACAGGTAAACAAAACTGCATCGGCCGAATTGATGACATTTTTTTCTATCAATTTCCAGAAAATCGAATTCCTGATGGCTTTGATTTTTCTGTCTGGTGCTTTTTGAAAATAAGGGTCCAACATGCCATGCGGCATCACATAACACAATGGTTTTTTGCCCGATGTTAGAGACCTCATGGCTTTAAAAACAGCATAACCGTGGTATTGCCACAATCCATGAACGATTACACGATCATAATCCTGAAGGTGAATTTTCAACCATTTCAACAATTCAGGGTTGTATTGCCAGGATGTTTTCCCTTTTCCTATTGCATGTATTTTAAAAGGATCTTTTCCAATAAATTCTGCATCAGGAGCATCCATACAGACAACTTCGTTGACTATTCCAAATTTGGTAAATTCAGGTATAGAATTGCGTATTCCCTGACAAGGTCCGCCATGTTCAGGATTCATACTCGCTATGACACGCAATACTTTCATTGAATTAAGATTCTATACCGTTTATACTTATCCAGTTTTCTAGTACCACAAAAGCCCATATATGCGACCAGGTGATGGTTTTATCGCGGTTGAGGAATCGTTCCCAATATGACAAAAGTACTTTTTCTTCAAACAATCCGCGTTTAGACAATTGTTGTATGGCTGTTTCGCAATAGGTTTTAAGTTCATTTCTCATCCAATGGTCCCAAGGGAAAGAGAATCCTTTTTTAGGTCTGTAAACAATTTCTGATGGTAAGAGATCGCCCATTGCTTCAACCAACAAATATTTAGGGGTCTTTTCTGAGAGTTTAAACTGATCTGGCACACCTAAAACGTATTCCAACATCTTGTAATCGAAAAATGGCTCACGAACTTCTAAAGCCCAGGCCATACTCATTTGATCTGTATCTTTGATGAGCACATCGAGTGTATAATTGGTGATTTCGCCCACTGAATATTGGCTCAATGCAGGCAATTCAGCTACTGCTTTGTCATCTAAATTCACCCAATTTTTACTTTCTTTTATTTTTTGTTTCCCAAACAAAGCATCCAATTCTTCTTTAAGAAAAATGCTTCTGCTGTTGTTATAAAAACTCTCAAAACCCGAACCGGCATTTTGTTGTAAATCGTGTATCTTTGACAATGCGCGATTGTCTTTGATTTTTCGAAGTACAGAAACTGCTGCTTTGGAGAGAGGATTGGAAATCAACCAACCGTATTTTTTATAATCGCTCCAACGCTTGAAATTCTTATACCCTGCAAACAATTCATCGCCACCTAGCCCTGTGAGTACGACTTTTATGCCGGTTGCTTTCACCAATTTAGACACCAGATACGTATTGATACCATCTACTGTTGGTGAATCTACAGACTTAAAAAAGGCCGGCAGTTCTTCCAAAAGCATTTCCGGTTTCAATTTGATTTCGGTGTGTTTGGTTTTGTATTTTGATGCGATCATTCGGGCATACTCCGATTCATCAAATTCTTTTTCATCAAATATGATAGAAAATGTTTCTACAGGTTGATCGCTTACGGCTGCCATTGCTGCTACTGCAGCTGATGAATCAATTCCACCTGAGAGGAATGCGCCCACTTTAACATCAGCAACCATCCTGTTTTTAATGGAATCAAAAAACAAAGATTTGACTTTGGTTTTGGCTTCATCAAAACTGGCTGGTACGTTTTTAGGGTCTATTTTTTGAATTATGTTCCAATAGTATTCAAGTTGCAATTGCCCATTTTTCAGCACGCCACATTGTCCGGGCAACAATTGCATGACCCCATCAATAATGGTACCCGGTGTTCTTACGGCGATTCTGGACAAGTACTCATAAAGTCCGGTTTTATTGATTGTTTTATTGATCAATCCGGTGCTGAGGATACTTCTGATTTCTGAAGAGAAGATGAATTTACCATCTATCAACGAATAGTAAAACGGTTTGATTCCTATTCTGTCTCTGGCTATGAACATGGTTTGATCCTGACGATCCCAAATAGCAAATGCGAACATGCCATTGAAATGATTCAAACAGGCTTTACCCCATTTAAGGTAAGCTGCTAAAATGACTTCGGTATCAGAATGGGTTTTCCAAGGATAATCCAGTTTAACCCTAACTTCTTCGTAATTATAAATTTCACCATTGAACACTATGACATAGCGCTCATCAACACTGTGAAAGGGCTGATTGGCGCCATTGCTGAGATCGATGATGGACAAACGCACATGACCAAAGGCTGCAATTCCTTCTACGAAAGTACCAACTGCATCAGGTCCTCTGTGATGCATGGTTTCAGCCATCGTTGCAATCAAAGATTTACTTTGAGCAGCTTCTATTCCTATTATGCCTGATATACCGCACATGTTCAGTTGACTGTAGACCTCTCCTTAATGCCGTATTGTTCAAAGATCCGATGATATATGTTTTCAATTTTGTCCATTGTGTCTATTTGATTGAATCCTTTGGCATATCTAATACCATTGGATTTTGCTACTGAGATTTCCTCATCATGCAAAGATAAAACCCTCTCCAATTCGTTGGCGGAACTTAATGCCCATGTGTCTTGTAAAGCAGATTCTTTTGGCATCTTATGGATGTAATAGGCGAATGTGCTGCCAACTTCATTCATTGGTGCCTCATTGGTTGTGATCACCGGACAAGCACAGGCCAATGCTTCTGCAATGGGCCATCCAAATCCTTCGTATAATGAAGGAAACAACATTGCTGATGCTCCTGAATAACATTTAACGATCTGTTCGTCACTCAGGTTTTCTATCATAAAAATATCTGAGGCATAAGGCGAGGCTTTGATTCTTTCCTGAATCTCTATTCCGGGGTTTGGTCCAACCATTAACAATGGCAACGACTTACCGGTAGTCTCTCTCCATTTCTCATATATCTTCAACACACCGATTTTGTTTTTGTACCAAACGTTGACGCCAATGTTCATGATGTATCCGGCATTTAAATCTGCTGAACACAACTTTGACATTTCGTTTCTGGATGTTTGAACATCAATTGGTGAAAAAACAGGATTTAAGCCATTGTAAATGACTTCAGATAATCTTGGTTTCTCAGATAATATATTTTCGAGGTCTGCTTTCGTTTTTTTGGAAACTGAAATAAAATTCTTGCCTTGGCAAAATCCCTTTTTGATCAAATTTTGATAAATTTTGCCTGTTGATGAAGTCGGGTTTTCTGTTATTTTACCTATTGATGAGTAATAGGCTAAGAAATCATGGCAATGTATCACATGCGGTTTGTCTTTGAGCATAGACATCCACGGACCTAATGCATTATCAGTTAATACAAACAAAGTATCATGTGGCATATTTTTCATCAGGCGTTTGAATTTCATTGGAAAAATCACCAAAGAGTCGATATAACCCATCCATTTCTTTAAACCCGGAATTTTCAATTTGTTCATGAATACAGCTTCCGGTGTATACACTTCAACACGATGTCCTTTTGAGGAAAGTCCGTTGCGAAGCATCTCCGTAAAGCGTTTGATGCTTTTTATTTCTGTGAATTCGGGATGTGATAATATGACAATGTTCAAAATGTGTAGCTTTTAAGTTTGTCTTTTGATCCGAATTCAAAGTATTCAACAATTATCGTTATGGTTCGGAAGTTCCAAACCATAAGTTCATTTGTGTTTAATTGATTATTCGTGTGTTTCATGTTCGTTATTAGTTTCTTCTTCTGTATTTTCTTGTTCTTCTGTTTGACTTTCATTGAACCCTGCCAACATCATTCCACCCATGAGGGTACTGAATCCAATAGAAGTGGGCTGCGACCATTGTCCTTGTAAGAATATCAGGAAGCTGATACCTAGAAGCATCCAAGGCAAAAAGTTTTCTTTTCTCATGTACTTAAACGATCTGAAAGCCATAGAGAAAGCGAATTGAACTCTAATCAAAATGAGCAACAATCCCAATATTGGCCCCATTTCGCCAATCAAACGACCCCATTCTTCTTCAGAAATTAAAAAAACATTGGCATTGCCCACCAATATTTGTGCTCCAACATTAGAGCCCATACCTATGCCTAAACCCAATATGGGTTGACCTGAAGATTCTTCTAATGCTTTCACCATTCCGCCTAAAAACCTATCAACAAACAGATTATCGATACCTCCTTCAGCTTCTTGTGCTGTTTCAAAACGATCGGTGAAAGCACCGGTAGAAGTTTTAAAGAATGCAGTTTGACTGAGAATCAGCAATGCAATTACCCCCACCCCAAAAAGTGTGAATATTTTTGAAATGTGCTTGGATTTATTAGAGACAGCCATCACCATCATCATGAGTTCAATGATGACATTGAACAACAATGATCGGCTTATGGACATAGGAATCGCAATGATCATGGCGCCGGCCGATGCATACAATAAGAATTTATTTATCCGTTCGGAACGAATAAAAAAGTAAAACACGAAGACTGAGACAAGGCAAAAAAACTGTACCAGTCCTGTGGTAAATGAAAATGTTCCCGGAGGTCTCATGAATTCACCGGAACCGCTGAATCCTGCACCTTCAGTACTTCCACCTACACCTCTGTTGACCCAAGCTGATTGGGGACTGTAAAATTGAAGTGCGATCAGTACAGCCATTGGAATGGCCATAATCAGAACCGCTCGTCCCATGGACTCAACGTCTTTACGATCAAATATTTTGCCCATCACAAACATCATTGGAAAGTGCAACCACATTGATCGTGCTCCATAAAGTGCTACAAATAAATTTCCATGCCCAACAGCCAAAGCAGCAATTACGCTGATCAAAGCAATTAAGTTGACTACTTTTATATAAAAGACATTTGGAAACAATCGGTATTTATAGGCCGTAATCAAGACCATGAAAGCAACCGGATCTCTTATGATGAGTAAGGGTGTGGCCAATCCAGGCAATACCCATTTTCTTAATGCTCCTTCAAAAATCAACAGGAAAAAATAAACCCATATACCTTTTTTGATCAGCCATATTGGGTCAGAGATCGTTCTATTGATCTCTTTGGCAACGGGTTGATAGGCGATATGATTGCTTACTTTATACGTTGACATTCTGATTTTGAAGTTTCAGTTTATGCAATGCTATGATGGCATCAGATAATTCACTGCCATATACAGACCAAGGTCTGAGGGAGGCGGTATGACGCGCATTTCTCCCCATTTTTTCAATTCTGTCGGGTTGATCGATCAGAGATTGCAAAGATTGAATCAGCGCCTCAGTTGAACCTGCTTCTATGATCAAACCATTTTCTCCATCGGTTATTACATCCGGTCCGGCAGTTCTATTGGTGGTAATAACCGGTATACCTTGAGACATGGCTTCTGTGATCACCAATCCAAATCCTTCAAACAAGGATGGAAACACCAATACATCTGATCGACGCATCAATTCTAGTATTTCATGATGAGGCAATCCCTGAATCCAAGTACAAGTTTTAAGTGCTTTATCAAGTGCAGGGCACTCGGCTCCGCTTTTGGCTCCCACTATGGTCAAGTTAATTGACTTTCCCAATTTTTCAGCTGCTTCAAAAACATTGGCTATTCCTTTCCTTTGAGAAAGTCCACCAACAAATAGAACTTCAAGTGGCCTGTCCTTTAAACTTATATATATCTTTTCCTTTGCAATATCCGGAAAACCATAAGGTATCACACTGATCTCATTCAGCATCCCTGGATAATATTGCAGTGTAGATGCTGTAAATGAACTGGCTGCAAAAATGTGATCGGCCAATTGAATTTCTTCATCTTTTCGTTCCAGTTTTTCTTTTGAATCATTGAAACCCAGCATGGTCATTGCCCATTCAGGACGTGCTTCTCTTTCTTTCTCCAAATAATGTCTGGCAGCTCTCCAATACCCTATAGGTTGATCGTATAGTTTACAAATGCGAATTTGAGAAGCTGCTTTAAAACTTTCCAAAGCTCCATCCTCATAAGCATAAACAGCCGAAACATTTTGCTGCTTCAATTCCAAAATTCTTGCAGCAACTTTTTTATCCAGGTGATGATAAACCGCATCAACACTGAATGCACCAGATTCATGGGCAACCAAATTTTTGAATCCAGACTTCAATGCCAGCATTCGTCCCAATTCCTTAAATGGATGAGATCGGGTGAATGGTTTTAGATTATCCGGGTAAATGCGCCGTTTAAATTCTTTCAAAGGACCTTTTCCCAATTTGATGATCAGGTCATCATTGAAACAAGCCACAGTTGTATGAAACTCTTTCAATATATCTGAAGCAACAAATCCTTGTAAGGCCGCTCTAAGATTGGCATTGCCTGTAGGATGCGAAACGATCAATGACACTTTAGACATGAGCTTCTTGCCCTCCTCTCAAGTCTTGTATGAATTGTTGAGATACAATTGCGAGATTCATGTATGGTTCATTTTTCTTGACCCCATTCAACCAATCTTTCAATTGACCTTCCTTGTACTCTGTGATGTTATCAATATAATCAAAATGAATGTCGATTTCAGGCACCCATTCTACCGCTATGTTCAACACCGGCAAACCGTGTTTGATCATTGCGGCAACAGAACCACTTTTTTCGTATAACAGTATAGGTGTAGTGGCAATTCCAATATCAGAATCAGCCATTAAATCAGAAAGCTCTTCAGTGCTTAAAACACCTTTGTGCATGTATGGAATTCCATTGGTATTTAATGCGTTTTGCCATTCCACAATTGCATCTCCATTTCTTCCGGCAAATATGAATTCAGCTGATTTACCTGTTGTTTTGCACCAATTGGACAATTCTTTAGCAAACAACTCAACAGGAGCACCTTCGCTGATGTGCCCAAAAAGTAAGAAACTTAGTTTTTCCTTTTTAGATAAATCAACTTTATTGTGCAATTCATGAATGACAGGTATGTTACTGAAAATTGGCAAATACTCTGCATTGATGTTGTAATGTGCCAATAAAGTTTGATAGGCTCTGGAGTGGGTATGAACCATTTGTGGCTTAAGCTTGGCCATCATATTTTGTATGATGCGCGACTGAAAAAAGCCATAGATCCTATCTTTCAATAATGGCTCTTTTTCCATACCCAACCACAATTCATGAAACATGATCTCTACTTTGCGTCCTTTGCAAATGGATTTTAATGATGATGCAAATTTGAATGGCAGTCCCTTTTTATTATAGGCATAAAGTACGTATTGTACACTGATCCAATTAGGGTTAACCGTTTCAATGAATTTTCCTAAAGAATAAAATTTCTCTGAATCACTCGATCGAGCTGGTACTCTGAATACTTCTATTTCCTGTCCATCCGAAAATTGCTTTTCACTGGTTGGCACATCGACATGGCGATCACTAAATGCCAATACAGATGCTTTGTGTCCGTTTCTCACCAATTCACATGCAAGTCTGCGGGTATAGTCGCCTATACCATCGGCTCCCATTTTCATGGAACCGCAAACAAACAGTATGTTCATTGGAACAAATTCAGACATATAAGTTAAACCAAAGTTGAGTTAACGATGTTATCGGTGTATTTTTTATTTTTCCAGTTCAAACATTCGAAATAACCTGCTGCACAAGGAATGTTTCTGTTGAGGTGCAAACAAGGGTGGCAAGCCACTTCATTGTCTACTACCTTACCTTTAAATCCAGGTGAAATGACCCTTGAAGGAACCACTTCAGTGATTGTAACGGTTAATCGTTCGTTTGCAGTTTGCAACAAATGTGAAGGAAAGCTATCGGTAGACACGTTCCACTTAGCATTTTTAGCAATGGCTATGATATCGCCTGGTTCTTTGTAATAAGGAATGACTTTTAAACCATTTTCCTTAAACAGTTTCACTTCATTGTCTTTGTGAAACAAGGCGTAATAAGCATTTGGCAAATTGGCTTTGGCCCATTCTACAGGAACAAATTGACGACTGGTTCCATTTGGAAATACAACCACATTGTCTTTAACATCTTCAGGAATTACCAATTCGGGAGACAAAGGGATGTCGCCATTGAGTCTTTCAAAAAGTGTAGGGTAATCTTTATTGACTTGATCAGAAAATGCCTGATAAGTAATGTTTCTGAGCATTTTGATGGAAACAGTTTCTAGATAACCGTGATAGGTTTTACTGATACTGGCTGGAGGAACATGAATGACACCAAAAACATCGGCAATGTCAAAGATGATCAGATTGATGAAGTCTTTGAGTTTCTTTTGTTTTTTATCTTCAATAACAGCTTTATGAAAAGGAGCGATGTATTTTTCACCTTTCAATATTCCCGGAAGCAGATCTTTGATACCCATGGTAGAGTAACTGTATTTCATTTCCGGAGTTTTCGAATTGGCAATGTGAATTCTGTCTCCATATATTTTCTCGGCCAATGGACGCAAAAACTCAGGCAATAAAATATGAATTTCTACATCAGGACGAATACCGGCTACCGCATAAAATCCAACCAATCTCATCCAAATATCACCTCTACCACCTGTAGAAGCATCGACATGTAATTGTTTTTTGTTGCTCATGTTATTTATTGTTGACCTCGTTTGTATAATTGAGGATTAAGACTAGGGTCATTGTACATTTTGAATTGACGGTATACTTTGAATCTGAGTTTAGAGGCCAACAAATCGCTTAATACGCCGGCCAAAGCATTAGACAAATCACCTATTTGCTCGGTGAGCACTTCTACTCTTGCTGCACATTTGGCGCGGTGTTCTTCTGAAGCATCGGTTCTATCAACCTCTTCTTGCATGTGGTACTTTTTAAGGGTCATGATCGAAAGTCGGTCTATCATCATACCGGGAGTTTCAGAGTGAATTTTATCACCTGCCACTATACCATTGGTTTCGAGGTAAGACAAAATCCACTCATCAATTTTCTCCATGGCATTGTTTCGTGCCTGGTTGTATTGATCAATGTTTCTTTTAGCCTCTACAATCCTCATTGGGTCAATGTCTTTAATTCTTGCAATGTCTTCCTCATGCCAGAGTTTAAAGTTCCATTGATTGTTTTCTTCTATGAATTTCCATGGCAATTCGGTTTCTGTCAATTGCATTTCAACATGCCAATCGCGAACTTCGTTTAATTGTTGTTCCAGAATTTTCTTAATGTCTATCATGTGTTGTGTATTTTGTTTTTATTCATTTTTATTCACCTCTTCTGTAGAACCTTCCTACGAGTGAGGCCAGTTTTATTGCAAATCTCATTTTTTTAACATCTGAAGCAGAATGCGCAGCCAGAGGTTGATCCGCATATTTCCAATAGTGTTTATCTACGGTTCTTGGTGTAACACCATTGAACATTTCTTTAAGAGGCTTGTACAACCATGGTTTCATACTGCCCAATGCATGAGGTATTAGAGCAGCTCCGGGTACAAATCCCATGCCCTCTTTTCCGGCAAAACTGATCTTACCTTGATACACTTCAATTGCTGCATTGAGAACATCCTGATCAGATTTGCCAAACAGAGTAAAAGGTCCCAGTTCTTCAGCCGGCATGGCTTCTCCTGAAATAGGAGATTTATTCAAACCACCAATTCTTGGTGCAACATCTTCCATCATTTGACGCCAGGTTTCCAACATTTTTCTGTTGTCTTTACTAACGCCAACAAATCCGCCATTGACATAAACAGGTTCTTTGAATTTCAATTCATGACCAAATGGTTTGAAAAACTCTCTCCATCCTTTCCTTCTTGGGTTGTTTTCCCAAACAGGTGAATTGACATCTTCACAAACTGCTACTCCACAATTGACCCATTCCATAAAATATTTCCAATCGGCAATGAATACAATATCAGGATCAAAATAATACATAGCATCAGCGTCTTTTGCCGGCCCATCCCAAAGTTCAAGCATAAAATGTGCTTTGTAATTGGTAAAATGTGCATTGGTCTTATTCGGCAAAAAGTGAACATTGACATCAGGGGTTACAGCCATACTAAGAGCACCTTCCCAATTCAAAGACGGATTGGGTTTTGCGGCAGATGTCCACTTAGGGAGGCTACCTCTGTAACCGACGTACATATCTCCTTTGAAACCATTTCTGATCAAAGAATTGGTGAGCACACCGACGCCATGATGGTAATGATTTTCAAACAATGTGCAGGTCGCGTATTTCATTTTATTTTCAGTGTTTTTAATGTATTGATTTTATAAAGCATGAATCCGGCATTTATGACCAAATTCAAGACATTGACGAAGATGTTGAAATGCAGTATTCCAACCAAAGTACCTATCTCGAATATAAATCCACCAATTATATAAGTGGCTATACTAAGTGCTATTGAGATGATTGGAAAAATGTTCCAACCTCTATTGGTAAACAATCCATAGACATTGCCTGCAATCATACCCAAACATGCCGATACAATACACAGTAGCAACTCATAATTTAGTCCAATGTATTTGTCACCTAAGATTTTCAACAACAAATCATCGAATATCCAGAACATAAATATGATGCCTCCACTAACGCCTATCAATAAAACGAATATTTGAACAAATCGATTGAGCAACAATTGTTTGTTATTGACAATTGCCGCAAATCTGGGCGTTACTATGGTTGCAAATAATGAAGTAATTACAGCTAAAGCTAAAGACAATTTCTCAAGCCCTCCTATTTCAGCTATCGCCTGATTGCTGTTATCAGAAAATATGGTCAGCAAATAAATACTGATTTGACCTGAAATACTGTAATAGGCAGCACCGGGTAATATCTTGGCAACAACTTTCAGTATGTCTTTGCGAATTTTAGGATCAGGTTTTTGTTTAAAATCTGCGTATTGCTCTGCATTTTTCTTTAATTCTCTATTGGCAAAATACTGAGGTATTGCAGTGACAACGATGGCAATGTAAGCCAGGGGAAAAATAAATATAAAAGAAAGCGTCAGAATCAATCTGAACACATTGTTTTTGGTTCTAATGGTCTGTAAAGGCACCAGATCCTGCTTGATTCTCGCTACAATTTCCAATAGGTTACCAGCCAATGAGAAATAAAACATTGGAAGAATAGAAGCAAACATCAACATTGTAATACCGAAAGAATTGCCATTCTTCATCAACAGATAAATGGTAATTGGCAAAGCTATGATGGTACTGCCTATGGCGAATTTTTTCCTGAGATCAAGTCCGGTAACAACAATTTTACCCAAGCGGGTTCTGTCTGATGCTGCTTGTGCACCCAAAGACATAACACCATTTGTTATACCACCATCGGCCAAAATAACCATAGTGCTCAACATGTTATTGGCAATAAAATACAAGGTTGCCTCTGACTCTGAATTTTGACTCAGTTTGCGAATAACGATCAAACCGGTAAGCAATGTTAAACCCTGGATGATGATCTGAAAGGCACCAACCTTACTGATGAATTTCATCCATTCCATCGCTTTTCCATAGCGCTTTTGATTAGGAGTAAGTTTTTCTGTGTTCATGGACGCTGATCTCCGGAACTTTATTTGCCAGATTTTTCCTTACTTTTTTTTGAGCCTCTTTTGAATATCATTTTAAATGGATTCTTCGCTTTTTCTTCGCTCACATATCCATAACCATATCCACTTCCATAGCCATATCCGGCGCCATAACCCTGACCAGAAGCCACATTGAATATGCCTCTAGGTTTCAAGCCATTGAATATGATGTGCATGTTGACCAATTCGGAATTCATGTATACCTGATCAATGAATTTCAAGTAATTTTTAGGTGTGTGTTTATGTCTAACTATGTACAAGCTCAGATCTGCATATTTACTGAGCAATCTTGCATCAGTAACCAATCCGATTGGTGGTGAATCCAAAATGATGTAATCGTAATCGGCTTTAAGCTTTTCCATCAATTCATCTAATTTACCATTGACCATCAATTCAGTTGGATTAGGAGGAATATTACCTGCTGTAATCACATCCATGTTTTTAACTTCTTTAAATGGTTTAACGACATCTTTATAAGAGGCTAATCCCGCTAAATAATCAGTCATTCCGGGG
>DASWYG010000324.1:0-2235 GCA_036405075.1 Bacteroidia bacterium
TATGTTATAAATGATCTGACCATACACGATGGATATATCTTTATCGCAACAAATGGAGGGGTTTATTACTCTTCAGACACAGCTAAGAATTGGATACAAGTCAATGAGAATCTCAGCAATCTTCTCATCTCACAAATTACAGTTCTAGACGGGCATTTGTTCGTCACTACACTTGGCGATGGTATTTGGAAAAGACAAATTTGGGAGACAACAGATCTGAATAAAATCAGTCGGGTACAATACAAAGTTTATCCTAACCCCACTAATGGTTTCTTTAGTTTAGAAACCTCTGATAACATTAAGCAAATCAGTGTTTACGATGTTATGGGAAATGAACTGCAAGTGATAAAAAATCAATTCGAAGATTCAATTACAAAAATGGATCTGACTCATTTAGCGCCCGGTATTTATTTCATCAAACTGCAAACCGATAAAGGTTCAGCAATTGAGAAAATCATCATTCAGTAAACAAATATTTTGTTTTAAAAATCATCTTCTTTGATGATCTTAAAACCCTTGTATATCAGACCTAATCCCACGAGTTCTGTGATGAACAGTATATCTATATAACCCATTTTGGTGTAAATGCCTCCGATGCTAGGGGCCAATGAACCAACTGAAATGTAAATGCATCCAATGAACCTTGATTCCTTTGTGATCTGTTGAAAATATTTATTAGCAGAATAGACGCCACCACCAAATGAAAACACAAAGGCATAAGCATTGATGAACGGAGAGAAATAACGCACCCACTCCCATTGAAAATCAGCTCCTGTCAACACACCTTTCGAATCTTCAGATGGCGCAGCCGGTGATAAAATGATACAAGTCATGGCTACTCCAATGTAAATGACCCAAAAGAGGGTAAATCTGTCGGCCAGCTTATTGGGCAATACAAAATAAGCTGTTCCCTGAGCAATTGTAAATCCGCCTAAAACTGCTCCTGTGATGTACCAAAACTTTAGATTCAACTCACTCCAACCATAAAAAATGTTGATACTCTCAGACAAAGTGCCTATCCCAAAATTAATGATACCTATCGTCCACCACAACAAATATTTGGTTTTCCATTTTCTATAGAGCGCACTGATCTCAAAAGCAAAAATGGCTGCTAGTATTGTGGTGATAACCGGAAGAAACCTGAAGATACTATCCATTGTTTACGTTGTCTGACATTACAAATATATCAACCCAAGAGTGGAATTTTTAAAAAAATAAAAAATGTCTGTCAATTCTTTGTCACCTTTAATTTTTCCGAAATGCTCTGTAAAATCAGTCATTCAGGTATAAATTGAAATGGAATTCAAAAAAGGTAACAGACATTTTATTCCTATATGTTTTGATCTACCCATTTCTGAGTATAAGCAAAAGACAAATTCAGCTATTGGAAAGAGATGCGATTAAAAATCTTCGCTACTTTTAATGCTACTTACTTTTTGACAAAATGTGTACTTGGATACCAACATTAACAGGAATGTAAAAACGACTGTATTCACTGGTATAGTCGTAACCGGTGCCTGTAGAAGGTCGATATTCGTATGAAGTTTTAGATTTACCATAATTGAATCCTATTGAAGCAAATATACCGATGTTAGGAGTCGCAAAATGCTCATAACCAAATGTAAATCCTGCATTCCAATCCCCTTTAGGTTTGGTAGTGGTTTCACTGCTTGCTCCTGAACTGGTACTGCTTTTGCTTTCGCCACCATAAACACCATACTGATAATTGACCTGTGCAAATGGCATCCCTTTTTCACTTCCTCCAAAATAATACCTTGCCAATGGTCCAATATAAAATGAAGGTTGTGTAGACTTACTTTCACTTGTGGTAGTTGAAGCAGTATTGCTGCTCTCACTTTTACTGCTGTAATAACTCATACTGAAAGAGCCCCCAATTGCAAGATTGTCTTGTATGAACCATGCCACATTGGGATTGACACTGACAGAAAATGAGCTGCCGTCGCTGTTGTAAACCGTAGGCGTGTTGCTGTAAGTCGTCTTACTGTCGCTGCTGGTCATACTAAAACTACCAAAACTGACTCCTACCAATTTGTCTCCTCGTTTTGTTTGCGCATAAGATGTTATAGCCATAACACCCATGAATGCTAAGATTAAAATATGTTTCATAAACGGTTAAATTTTAACAAATATAAATAACTGATTCAGAGGTCGATCTTCTGAATTTTGCACATGTCCTGAATAATTGTCATGTAAAATTGATTGAATGTAAAGAAA
>DASWYG010000325.1:0-1745 GCA_036405075.1 Bacteroidia bacterium
GTTTCTATCAAACCAATGTTCAATTTAAATCTTTTTCAAAAGGTTTTTGTGATTCTGTTGAACAGCTTTTTGACTCGGAATTTAGCGGAACAGTATTGATCTATAAAAACGGACGCTTGTACAAAAAGGCTTTAGGGTACAGAGATATCAGCAAAAAAGAAGCCATGGAAATTGGTGATTTGTTTCAATTGGCATCTGTTTCAAAAACAGTAACCGCAACCGCAGTTATGCTTTTGGTTAATGATAAAAAAATACAATTGGAGGCGCCTGCTTCTAAGTATTTAAAAGATTTCCCTTATCCAACAGTTACAGTACAGCAGTTACTCAGTCACCGAAGCGGTTTGTCGGAATACATGTATTACACAGATACAGCTTGGAGAGATACCAGTAAGTACATGAACAATGAGGATTTCTATCGCTATATATGCAAATACAAACCGGTACCTTACAATGAACCCAATGTGACTTTTGACTATTGCAATTCAAATTATGCATTTTTAGCCCTGCTGGTTGAGCGAGTTTCAGGCATGAGTTTCCCGAAATTTGTTGAGGAAAGGATATTTAAACCTGCCGGAATGAGAAGCTCTTTTTTTCTTGGTCATCAATCCAAACGCATTAAAAACAAAGTTCTGATTGGAAGGTATGAGAATTATGTTTACACTGAAAAATACTGTTTAGATGGAATTTTGGGAGACAAAAGTTTGTTCAGCAACATCGATGATATGTTGGCATTTCATTTGGCTTTATCGGAAGGTAGATTGGTGACAAAAGAACAATTGGAATTGATGCAGACACCTACATACAAATTCACCTACAACGGCAGCTATGGATTGGGTTTCAGGCTTAAATTGACACCCAATGGGCAATGGACCTATCACAACGGATGGTGGAGAGGGTTTTGGACTTCTTTTTGGAACAGATTCGATCAAAAAGCCTGTTTCATTGTGTTGACCAATAACAGGCACAGCAGAAGTGTTGACAAACATGCTTTGGCCGATTTGCTCATTAGCCATGGTTTTTAACTTCAATAGTGATTTTCTTTAAATCTGTAATTAGGATACTTGTGGCATTTAAACTTATTGAATGCTTATTCGAAGATGTTTATCATGAAAAATGGGGAAAAGTCAGTTAATTTTTACAAAAAAATGATTTGAAAATGTAAAAGCATATCTATTATCTTTGTAAACAAGTTCGGGAATGCCCGTTATATGACCAATTATACTATTCTAAATATCATGTCATAACTAAAATCTGAAACGAGAACACATTCTACGTATACAATACTTTTTAACTTATCATCATACTTTAATTAATGAGCGAAACCAACAATCATTTGAATGAACAGCACCTCGATGCAAACGAAGAAGCGTTGCACAAGGCAATTGTCAATCTAGAAAAAAAAGGAGATTCTGAAGACCATGAAGAATTCCCTGAAGAAGAAGAGGAAAAGAGAGACTTGACTGATTATTCAGGTTTCAGTAAAACTGATTTCTTAACGAAAGCAGAACAACTGGTATACCATCCAAACATCAAAGAGGCCCATGATATTTTTAAGAAAATTAGGGTTTTATTCGATGATGCGATTAAAGCAGAACGAACAGTATTGGTAAAAGAATGGGCGGATGCCGGTAACGATGTGCGCGAATTCAAACCACCTTATGATGAGGTTAAAGAGAAGTTCTATAAAGTATATACCACTTTCCTGGAAAAACGTGCTGATGAGAAAAGATTGGCTGAAGAAGAAA
>DASWYG010000326.1:0-2132 GCA_036405075.1 Bacteroidia bacterium
CATCAAAGCAGACATCATGCCCAGTCTGATTTTGTTTTCAAAAGCTTTGTCAAATCCTTCCAGCATTAGTTTTTAGATTGATTGATGTGCATGAATGCGCCATAAATGGCATGCGATAAACCAAATCCCAAAGTCCAGATCAGGAGCATATAGCCACTAAAAACCAGACAAAGGATAGACAAAGACATTTGTATCAAACCAAAGGTCTTAACAGAATTAATGGTGTTTCTGCTGCCACTGAAAAGTGAAAACCCATAGATCAATAAAGACAATGGCAACACTGAATCAGGTTGAGAGAAAAACAGGATGGAGCAAAAAACAAAACCGAATGAAAATGGCAAAGCCATGCTGCTGATGAGTTGTTTGGAAGCCGGTCCCCAAATGTCTTTCCCTTCTTTTTTAGCTTTGTTCTTACTCATTAGGAAAGTTGTAGTCAAAGAAACCAACAACAAACCAATAGCAGAAAAGTACAATTGCTTTAGTTCAAGATCATTTAGGTTAGACAAAACATTGCCTTCGCCATCCATTGGATTGATATGGTGTTGGAATGAAAAAATGAATACGGATATAATCGTTATCAAACCAATTAGAATGCCCGAGATGCCACTCAATGAAATGAATTTACTTGATTTAGACATCATCTCCCTGATTTCATCCAAGGTTTTTTGAACATCGTGTTGCTGATTCATAACTAAAGTACTTTGATTTGCAAAGTAATGTGCTCTGAATAAATTTTCAAAATCCATTCGTCGAAAAATAAAACGATAAAATTCGTAATCAAGTCCCTTAATGAATTCCTCGGGCATCCAAAGCTTTTTGATACCGCGATGCATTTTTTAAATGCTTTTCATAATTTTCTGCAAAATTGTGATAGCCGGAAAAATCTTCCTTTGCACACATGAAAATGTAATTGTGTTCAGTATATGACAAAACAGCATCAATGGCTTGTTTGCCTGGTATGCAAATAGGGCCGGGGGGTAAACCTTTATTGGTGTATGTGTTGTAAGGCGATACCACTGACAAATGCCCCTTTAATATTCGTCTTAATTCAGGCTGGTTCAAGGCAAATTTAATGGTTGGATCAGCCTGTAATGGCATATCGATCCTTAAACGATTGATGTACATGCCCGCAACATCAGGCATCTCATCAACTTTATTGGTTTCTTTAGAAACGATACTGGCCAAAATGGAAACTTCTATTTGACTCAATCCTGTCCTTTGTAATTTTTGCATTCGTTCTCCATTCCAAAACAAATCGTATTCTTTTTTCATTCTTTGCATTAACTCATCAGCCTCCGTATGCCAATACAAATTGTATTTATCCGGTAATATCAAAGCATAAACTGTTGCAGTATCAAATCCCAATGAATTCAGGTAAGTTTCATTTTTAACGATGTTCAAATAATCTTTATCATCCGCTTCCAACTTGTCGCCACAGCGTTTTGAAAATCCAATCAAATCCATCTGAGGTCGAATCACCAGGTCTACAGTCTTCATCTTACCTTCTCTGAACAATCTGGCCAAATCTATCAAATTCATGTCCGGTTTTAAATGGTACCTGCCTTTCTTCATGAATTTTTCGGTATTCATTCTTTTTGCAATGGTTTTAAAAAACCAAGGGTATTTTAATCCATAGCCGGATATTAATTTTTCTGATAATTTCTCTAAATTGTCATGTTCATAAATTCTTATGCTCTGTTCCTGCTCGATTCTTAAAGCAGGCGATTTATATAAATAGAGTCCAAATGCCACAAGCAAGACAACAACAATAACACTTGAAACGACAATGATTTTCCCAATAGATTTTGATTTACCCATGCCCTACAAAGTTAGAAGAAGAAAGTTAGAAGAAGAAAGATAAAAGTTAAAAGATAAAAGTTCAAAGATAAAAGTTGAAGGATCAAAGAGGAAAGATCAAAGAGTGTTTTAGAAGATCTGAATGAGAATGAGTATAATTAATAATGGTAAGTTAAAATAATTTGTATTAGTTTAGACTTAATCTGACAGTATTTAGAGGTAAGAAATTGAAGTAATAAAATAGGAATTCCTTCGATACGATCTTCCCAATATTGGAAGTGAGAAAACATTGAAGTCATTATATTTTGAAGACTTTTTTGACCAATAAATGCTCT
>DASWYG010000327.1:0-1522 GCA_036405075.1 Bacteroidia bacterium
GCATTCATTTTGTATTTCCCTAAAATGGATTTTGCAACTGTCATCAGTATCTTGTCTGAGTATGAAGTTAAGAACCCTAAATTGACCATCACAAAATACGATGCAACTAAGAAATTGATTTCCGGAACTTATTCGGTGTCAATAACCAGTACAACTGCAACTCCAAATTATGAAGTTACAGAAGGTGTATTCACTGATGTACCGTTTACCATCGAGTAAAATCTTTTAAGTAATATTCAGAAAGGCTATCCTATGGATGGCCTTTTTTATTTGTTCTGAAGTTGTTTGTCTAAATAAGTAAGAACCACGGCTCTTCCTCAAATGTTGATTCATTTATATCACAAGATCAATCAAAGAAGTAAATGGCATTTAGATTGATAAAAACCTTATCGTTTCCTTACATACATGGCAAAACCACCTTTCTCTTCCAATAATTTCAAGTTGGAAGCTTGAGGCAAATCTTCTCGGTCGTTCACTTTGCAAATGAAATATACATCTTTGTCGATGTTGCCTTTCATCAACCATTCTTTCTGCTTGTCGTCCAATTCTGATTTCTCATCATCACTCAATTCCAGATACGAATTTTTTGCCTTTTGTTTGAAATAACTCTCATTCAAAATGTTCAACCTGTCCATATATTTCAATGGTTTGGTTTCGGCATAAAAATAGGGGGCGTAACTTTTATAACCTGCATTGAATATATAACAATCTTTGCCTTTAAGCGATTCAAAAAATGTTATTGCAGAACCTTGTGTATGTTGTTCGATTTTACCCGTGAAAGAAATGGAAAGCATCCAAATCACCAAAGCGTTGCCCATTAACAATCCGCCAAATGTGATGATTGATCGGCCTTTGTACAAATGGTAAATGAAGACAGTGATGACACCGGCCATTATGATTCCGGGTACAGCATCTCCAAAGCCCCAGCTTACCTCGGTCATGAAATTTTGTTTGCTGAATTCGTCACCGATCAAAGACAATATAAAGCTTTTGTTGTAGGCCATCAGCAATGGAAATGCAATGAACAATCCTGATAATATATATCCCAAAACAATGATGCTTATCTTATAATACCATTTGAATTTGTGAACATGGTGGTTGATGCTTTCAATGCCATAGGCGCCCATAAATGTTAATGGTAGCCAACACAATGATGAATAGTGCACGATTTTAGTTTTCACGATCGAGAACAAAATCAGAACCACCCAAAACAAACATTGCATGGTTGTACGGAATAAGTTTTCTCTGTAGGTGTAAAATTCATTGTGTCTCCATCCCGCAATTGCAATAATGGACACAGGAAAACAACCAATCAATAATACAAGTGTGTGATAGTAGAAAGGCTGCTGATGACCTGCGACATTTTGAGAAAACAAGCCAACTTGATACCTTAAAAACTCAAGTAAAAAATAAGGACCGTTTTTAATGGTTTCAGGAATGAACCAAATGCTCGAAATTACACCTGCGGCCAATAAGTAAATAAGAATATTGCCAAAGTTGAAGAACCAAACCATTCTTTTGG
>DASWYG010000328.1:0-9626 GCA_036405075.1 Bacteroidia bacterium
TACTCTTAAAAAAGAGTAATTATTTTTACAATTATCAATTGTTTTTTGTGCAAACAATGTTTATTTTTGCAGCAATTATATTGAAAAAACACTTTTCAAAATGAAAATACTCAAAATGACTCTTTTTAGCATGTGCCTGATATCAGTGTCGGCATTTGCTCAATCTTCCAACGACAGCACTTGGAAGCGCCACTCGGCTGCCAAGACTAAATGGTCGGAAGGTAAACAGACCGATTCAGGTCAAAGCTTGCAAAACTCTTATTTCGTCGACAGGAGGGCAAAAAAATTCACAGTAGGACTTCTTGGAGGTATCAGCGTTTTCAACGGTGACGCCGACAAAAAGCAACTTGGCTGGGACATCGCTCCTTTCGTGAAATATTCAATCTCTCAAACTTTTGCTTTGAGAGCAGAATACAATTTCGCTAAACTCAGAGGTCAAAGGGATAACCAAAACCCTACCCTCTTCAAAGACAATTTTAGCTTTACCAGCAAAATCCAAGACTGGAGCATCCAAGGTCATTTTACTTTGGGTAATATCTCTTTCTTGAGACCATTGCGTAAAACTCAAATGTACCTTTTTGCCGGTATCGGTCAAACCACTTTCAAATCTGAAGCTACTTTCGTAGACCAAAGATTGTTCTTGGGCGACTATTACCTGACTTCATACTTCGGTATTGGAACTCCAAATCCAAACTTAGGCAAACAAGTGACTGAGAAATTCCAAGACAGAAAATTCTCTGTTCCTTACGGTGTAGGTTTTAAACATTACTTAAGCTCTAAATTTGACTTAGGTCTTGAATACCGCCACACATGGTTGAGAAGTGATGACATCGACGTATACAACACTGCTATCTGGCAAAACAGATGGTTCGATTCATACGGTTTCCTCCGTGCTAGTATCGGATACAAATTCGGTTCTAAAAACACCCAACACTACGATTGGTTGAGCCCGGTTGAATCTATCTACGACCAAATGGCTGAAGTGAAAAAGAAAACTGATTGCCTAGGTAAAGACGATGACAACGACCACGTGTCTAACTGCTTCGACCAAGACAACAATACACCAGATTCTTGTATGGTATACGGAAACGGTGTTGCTGTTGACTCTGATATGGACGGTGTTCCAGATTGCAAAGACCAAGAGCCTTTCACCGACAAAGGTGCTCAAGTTGACCCATTGACCGGTGCCGCTGTTGATAGCGATGGTGATGGTATTCCTGATCACAGAGACAGAGAATTGAACTCTTCTCCAGGTTCATTGGTTGACGCTAATGGTATCGCATTCAAACTTTGCTGCAGCTGCGACAATGTTTCTTTCCCTCCAATCTCTATCAGCTCTAATTGCTTAACTAAAGAAGTTAAAGCTCAATTGTACGCTGTAGTTGATAAATTGAAACAATGCCCTGACAAAAAATTAATCATCAACGGTCCGGCTGGTAAAAGCTCTAAATACAATGCTGCTACCAACACCCGTTGCATGGATGAAATCGTTAAATTCTTGGTTGAGAAATTCGGAATTTCACGTGATAGAATCGTTACCAACTACAACGCTGGTACTGAAACTAAAAATACCATCGAAATCAAGATTCAATAATCTTAATAAATTATAAAGTCATTTTAAAAGCCTTTCTTCGGAAAGGCTTTTTTTATATCCATGAATTTCTACAACCGAGATCCTTTATTTCAAATCAGCTGATTCAAACTACATAACCATTTAATTTCCTACTCAAGCTTGAGTAGAAGTTAAAATTGATTCGAATTAAAATTATTTGGATTGGGAAGAAGTAATATTTGCAAATTTGAGGTAATAGGGCTCATAAGAAGCCAAATCTGCAAAATCCGAGGCAGTGTATTGTTTAATTGCTAAATCGATCAGGAGAGAAGCGTCTTGAGTCAATTTCAAATCCTCAAATCCAAAATGTGACTCCGCTTTTGCAGCTCCATCACCGCACAAAACTACTTTTCCTTCTAAATGAGATGGTTTGAAATCTGAATCAGTTATAATGCCATTGGTAATGGCTTGAATTTGATTCAAATCTCTGTCAAACAATCCGTGATATACTTCCATCCTTCTGGCATCTATCATAGCCCAGGCAATTTCTGCGTCTTCACGGTTCTTGAAAGCGCCTAATGCCAAAGCCTTTAATGTACTTACTGCAATCAAAGGAATCTGGAGAGCAAAACAAATACCTTTTGCAGTGCTGCTCCCAATCCTCAATCCTGTATACGAACCGGGGCCATCACTTATGGCAACTCCATTCAAATCCTTTAAAGTTATTCCGGCAGCTTTTAAACACTGTTCGATCAGACCGCTTATACTCTCTGCATGGTTGTTAACCACTTCGCTCCTCAGCACAAAATGCCTCTCACCAACAGTCACTGCTACACTGCAAATGGCTGCAGAGGTTTCTAAACACAGTAAATTCATTAAGAATTGGTTCCTAATTTTTGAAAATATACCCTCACCTTATCTTTGTAATATGGTGTTAACTCAGCAGGTACACTTCTGATCAACTCCATTTCTCTTGCTTTTTTCTCTAAATAGGCTTTAATGGCAGGAGGCATTTCCTTTTCAACCTCTTTAGCTTGTTCAGCCTCTCTGGTATTGTCCATGTCTTGCTCACGCTCAGCCTTTTCGTGTTCCAGCATTCTGGTTTCTATTTCTTCCATTCTTCTCAATGTCTCAGGTGTCAATTGTTTATTCACCAAATCACGCTCTTGTTGCTCCATCAATTGCTTGGTCTTTTCTAAATCTCCCAAAGCACCTTTTTTACCTTCCTCTTTCAACATTTTCTCTAATCGCTCCAACTCCCTGCGAATGGCCTCTTGTCTGGCGGCAATTTTTGCATATTGTTCACTGTTTGGATTATTGCCTTGCTTTTTATTGCTCATCATTTGCTTGAGCTCACCATTCATTTGATCTTGCATTTGCTTCAAACTGCCGGCTTTAGGTTTACCACTTTTGCCTTTTTTATTTCCGGGATTGTTGCACTGTTTTGAGCCATCTTTCTTCTGATTCTTTTGCTCGTTCATGTTCTCTTGCATTTGCTTCAAAGATTCACTCAACATCATGGCCAAATTATTCAAGCCAGTCATCACATACTGCTGATGCACTATACCATCCTTCGCATTCACTTTACTAAAATCATCAATAGACATGTTCATGTATTGATTGATGTTGTTCAGTTCTTTATTGACATAACTCTTTATATGAATTTGGCGTTTGCTCAACGAGTGCAAAGAATCCTCAACTGTTTTAATCGACTCTTTGAGCTTTTGTTGCTTCGAACTCAATTCAACATACTTTGGACTGTAATACCTGTTCTCTTTCATCTGACTCATCAAGTCTTCTTGTTGAACACTCAATTCGATCAAGTTCTCAAGTATTTGTCTCAGCGTATAGTAATCCTCTTCGTTTTGCTTTTCCTGAGCTTTCTCTAATGATTTCTGCATCTTAGCGGCCAGTTCTTCCATTTTTTGAGCAGCTTTTTTCTGATTTTGAGTAGCTTTTTTGTTGTTTTTGCTCTCCAAATTCTCAGAACTTTCCTTCATACTTTGCTCTATATCCTGTTGTTCCTGCTTGGTATCCTGCAAATCAAGCGGTGTTTCTAATGCCTCATTTTTCTTCTCACTCTCATTGATCTCTTTTTTCAATTCATCAAATTTTTGATTCAATTTATCTTGCTGCTCTTTTAATGCTTCTTTTGATTCTGACTTCTCTTCAGTTTTCTTAGAAAGTTCTTTTTGTTCTTCAGCCAGTTTATTGAGTGCTTGCATCTGTTCGTTGAGCTTTTTCTCCAATTCGAATTGTTTGAATTGTTCCAAACTTCTGTCCAATTCCTTCTTCATATCCTCATTGCTCATCTTCATCTTATCAAGCTGTTGTTTGATGTCCTCCATGTTTTGTTTTTTCACCAATTCTTCCAGCTTTTTCATCAGTTCTTTCATTTCAGGGGTCATGATCTCACTGATGAGTTTATCCAGCTCCTGCTGCTTCTTCAAAAGTTCTTCGTCCAATGGATCCAATTGCTTTTGCTTTTCATTCAATTGTTTGTTCTCATTTCTAAGTTGCTCCATTTTCTTTTCCAATTTCTTCTGCTCGGCAACATAATCTTTCAATTTTTGCTCTTGCATCCAATCCAATTGGTTCTTTTCATTCAATTCCCTTCTGATCTCATTGCCCTTCTTTTGGAGACTTTCAATGTCTTTCATCATTTCAGCCATTTTACTTTTCATGGAACTGTTGCCGCTTTCTGTCTCTTTTCGCATGGCTTTTTCAGAAGGTGCTACAGATGTAAACACTTGGCTTTTACTCGATTTTTTACCATTTACGGCATCATTGTCCCAAACTTCAAAATAATACTCCAATTCGCTTCCTTCCACAGACAAATTGCGCATATCAACCATGTAATAAAAAATCTCATCGGTAGATTTACCAATATTCACCGGCAAGTAGCGCAATGCTTGCTTACCATCTGTAGTTCTATATACAAATTGCAATTTGGACAAGCCGTAATCATCATCTGCTTTTCCATAAAAATAATGGATGAATGGATTGATGGAATCTAAAGTCTGCTCTGCTGCAATACCAGGATAGCGATCAGGTATGGTTTGTATGCTGTACTTGATGGTATCACTTGAAGTTACAAATCTGTTCATCAATCTGAGACTATATGAAACGGATTCCATAATTTTGGCCTTTACAGAAAAGACATCTCCATCTTTATTGACTGCAGCAGGTTCTTTTTCAAATGAAAAACCAATGTTTTCTGCATCTTTAGTACTCAATAACCATTCAACGACAGTTCCTTCTGGAACAGTAAAATCGCCTGTGTTCTTAAGCAACTCATCTTTTCTGCCTGTATAAGCAGGATATTTTAAATTAACTGAGAAATTAACCAAAGTCGGATTCGGCAGAACTTCCAAAACATAAGTTTCAGAACCAAATTCTCCATCGGTGAATTTAAAAGAGTGAGCAGATGTTAAATTGCTCAAATGATAGGAAAACTGGTTTCTACCTGTATTTTCCATTTTCACCAAATGCCCATCCAATTCAAGAAACAGGGTTGCAGGAATTTTTTCACCTTTTAATTCTACATCAATATTGTAATCAGAGTTTCTGAGTACTTTCAATTGTTGGTTTTTTAAATAAAACTTAAATGGAGCCTCAGGAACAAATTCTTTATTAAAGCTCAGTAAACGCTCAGAGGACTTGGTGATCATACTACTTTGAAACACTAAAATAAGAAGTAAGATCAACAAAGGAATTGCTGTGTATTTGACATAAGATTTAAAAGAACGATTTAAATCTATGGCTGTGGTGAACTTGAATGGACTGAGGTTCTTTATTCTTTGGTCGATACTTGCCATTAAAAACTCATTTCCCGAACCACTGGCTTGCTCTTGCAATTGAAGCGTATTCAGCAATTTGTCTTTAATTTCCGGAAAGTGCATGCCGATCAAAGACGATGCTTGGGTTTGAGTTAAGACTTTTCCAATACCTGCAATTTTCAAAAGAGGAATTGCAATGTATCGAATCAATATAAAACCAGAAAACAGAAGAAAACTAAAAAACAAAACGGTTCTGAATGTGGTTCCAAAATTTCCATAGAATTCCAAAACATTTGCAGTAAGAAAGAATGCAAGTACACCTCCTGCCCCGAACAGTAAGCCTTGCACCAAACGGTTCATATAATATTTTTTTATGAACTCATTGATTTTTTCCCTTAAAACATTTTTTGTTGATTCCATGCAGGTATCTCTTGTACACAAATATAACGATAGTTTGAAACTAATTGTTATCGAGATGTCGAATTTTTGACAAACAAAATCGATTTTTTTTTGGCCCTATTTTTGGTTACATTTGTGTAAAAAAACAAAAAATGCTACGCAAAATCACTTTTCTTTCTCTAGCTGCAATTTTGGCCATAGGTGTGAGTTCATACACTTTATCCTCTAATGGAGAAAAACCTAAAAAAACAAGCAAATCAACCGCTAAAAAGACAGCTCCCAAAAAAGCTGCCGAAACACAAGATAAAGAAGAAGCTCCGGGTGTTTTGGATAGCACCAAAATCACTTGGTACAGCATGACCAAAGGTTATGCAAAAGCAAAAAAAGAAAAGAAATTCTTAGTAATAGACGTTTACACCGATTGGTGTTACTGGTGCAAAGTGATGGACAAAAACACTTATGAAAACTCAGAAATCATCAAACGAATGAATGAATACACAGTTGCAGTTAAATTCAATCCGGAAGTAAACGGCAAACACATCATCAACAAAGACACCATGAGTTCAAGCCAACTTGCCACTTATTTGGCTAAAGGCGGCAGAATACCAGGCTATCCAATGACATTTATATGGAAAGGAATCGCAGACAATTCTACCATTAAACCTTATTCCGGCTATATAGAACCGGCTCCATTCTACGAAATCCTCAACAAAACCATAGCGGAATAAAACCCATCTTACATTGTCGCGTAAATACAGATTCAAACCACAACTTCTCGAATCCATAACAGTTAGTGCCGCAGCTGCGGAAGGTAAAGCAATAGCAAAAATTGACGGAAAAGTCATATTCATTCCATTAGCCGCTCCCGGTGATATTGCTGATATCACAGTGGTTAAGCAGAAAAAAAACTATGCTGAAGCTCAACTCACCAAGTTGATCAGCCCCTCAAACATTCGCCAAACTCCATTGTGCAGTCATTTTGGCAAATGCGGTGGTTGTAAATGGCAGCATGTTAAATATGAACATCAACTTGAATTTAAATTCAATCAGGTAAAAGATGATCTGCAACGAATTGCAAAAGTTGAACCTCTAGAAATGTTGCCGATAGTTGGAGCAGATGAAACATTCCACTATAGAAACAAGCTAGAATTTACATTCAGTAATAAAGCTTGGGAAGAACATTTCGATAAAGAAAACCCTCAAAGGTTACAAGGCTTGGGATTTCATATTCCCGGGATGTTCGACAAAGTGCTTGATCTGGAAACTTGCTATTTAGCGCCTGACACAGCCAATAAAATTCGTTTGGCTCTCAAGTCTGAAGCAGTGAAAATGAATCTTTCTTTTTTTGACATTCGCGAACAGAACGGTTACCTGAGAAACCTTATGCTCAGATGTACCGCAGCAGGTGAATGGATGCTGGTCTTGATCGTATCAGAAGATCAACCTGAAACAATAAAAACCTTGTTCGAATCTCTCATTCCCAACTTTCCTGAAGTAAAAGAATGGTGTTATGTCGTTAACGCCAAAAAGAACGATACCTGGAGCGATCTGGAAGTGGTTACCTATAAAGGTGAAGGTTATCTAACTGAAAAATTGGAAAATCTGAAATTCAAAATCAGACCTCAGTCATTTTTTCAAACCAATATCAAACAAGCTTATAAACTTTATAGCATTGCCCGTGATTTTGCAGGTCTTACCGGCAATGAAAACGTGTATGACCTATATACAGGAACCGGCTCCATTGCTCAATTTGTGGCAGCCAAAGCCAAGTTTGTAACCGGCATTGAATATGTTGAAGCAGCGGTTAAGGATGCCAAAGAAAATGCGCTTCTCAATCAAACAGAAAATACTGCTTTTTATGCAGGTGATATGAAACTCATTTTGAATGATGAATTGATCGCTAAACATGGCAAAGCTGATGTCATCATCACTGACCCGCCAAGAGATGGCATGCACCCTGATGTAGTAGCAAAAATCATTGAGATGAGTCCTGATAAAATAGTTTATGTCAGTTGCAACCCTGCCACTCAAGCTAGAGATATCGCGTTGTTAGCTAACAATTACAAATTGGATAAGATACAAGCTGTAGACATGTTTCCACATACTCACCATGTTGAATCAGTTGCTTTACTCAGCAAAATCATTTGATGTCTAACAGCATCACTTTATAAGTAAAGGTTTTCTGAACACGTTTACCTCTATCATTTACAACGATTACATTATTGATTTTAACGTCATAGGTTTGACCAGCGTCTTGATTACCGTTCATTTGCCAAACCAAAGTATTCATGGCATAGCCAATAAATACAGATTCTTTTTTTAATGGAACATTTGCTTTCCCTTTCATGACTGTTACGTTTGCTTTAGTGAAATCTGCATCCGACAAAGAGAAACTCCATCTGTTTGGCGCTAATTTTAAAGGGAAATAATCAGCCGAAGGCCACATCACCGGATGAGTATCTTTTGATGTTCTTTGATTCAAATCAGTATCTATCACATACAAACACATTGCATCATCTGTACTACCCAAACCAAATACTCTGTTCAATGGATTTAATATCCATCTCCGGTGGCCACAAGCTTGATTTCCCGCACCATCATCGGTAATTTGACCTGTTAATGCGTCAACTGAGCCATAACCTAAAGACAAATTGCTCTTTGAAGCAGCTATTTCACCATCTTTGTTGTAACATTTCCATTGCCTACCCGGCGCATGACTAAGTTTCTGATTGGCTTCCATCATCAAAGCAGCCGATTGAGCCTTCTTATTCAAATTAATATCAAATTTACAGGAATCATTAACTCCTGCCAATCTCCTGTAATACTTAAGTCTCTCAAGAATATAAGTCAGTGATTCATTGCTCAATTGTCCCGGATCACATTTTTTTGTATCAGGTAGGCGATCATATTGTTTTTTAATCGACTGAGAATTGATGACATTGTTTCTATAATCGGCTTCAATCCATTTCTTTTTTAATTCCATCAGCTTTGCATCTTTGCCATGTTCAGCAATTGCCGACTTCAACAAATTGGCTGCTTTTGAAAAGGATTTTTCTTTTATACATTTTTCAATATTTGTGCAGTAATTCACCAGTGTTATGCCACCCGACTGACTTGAATCAGAACTGCTGTCTAATGAAACAGGAGCAACCGCAGACAAAATAAAAACGGACAAGCCAAACGCTATAACAGATTGAAACAAACTCATTGACTATTCAACGCAATTACAAGAGAAAAAATGATGCCACTAATGATTTAATATTTCATTTATGGTTGTTCTTGAAACTGAATGATAGCGAGGTCCTGTTTTTTCAAATACTTTCAAAGCAAATGATTTGCCTTCCGGTGTTTGAACAAGTCTAGAATAAATTGGTTGTAAGAATTTCCTTCTACCTACATTCATCAGATAATTTTGAATGTATGGCATAGCTGCTTGATAATCGGCGCTGATACTTAGCAAATACCAATCACATTGAATCTCACTGTTGGTGCTGGCAGTTAAATGATAAATTGTATCGATTTCAGACATAATACCTTTGACCGAATCTGCATTCAAATTCCTAAGCAAATACATCCAGTGTTGAGTCGTGAAACCGGCAGTATCAATATCTTTCACAGATTTATGAACATTCACTTTATTGGCCATTTCTTTAACTCTGGCCAATTCTTTGCTTATAATTTTAGGGCAATTAACAGGTAAGCCTATGTTGTAAATCCATTCGTTGTAATTGACAAGTATTTTAGGGTTCTTTTTCAATAAATTCTCATCCAAATAAGTGATGAATTCTTCTGTATTGACTGTTTTCCATTTAAAATGATTGAAGTAACCATTTAAAAAGACATCAAACTTTTGTCTTCCAAATTTGGATTCCAACATTTTTAAAAACATGCAACCT
>DASWYG010000329.1:0-7360 GCA_036405075.1 Bacteroidia bacterium
ACGGGGTGTGACCCGTGATGTACCTGAAGTGAAACGGAAGGTTCTATATCAGGTGTTGGGTTTTGAAAAAGAATATTATTTTAGTGCTATGAATGTGAGTTTGCCGTATTGTGTGTATGTTCTTTTTAGTGAATTAGATAAGAAGTTATATGTTGGATATACTAATTGTATAGATAGAAGAATCAAAGAACATTTTAATGGAGAAAGCAAAAGTACCAAACATCGAAGACCATTAAAATTGATATTTCTCGAGTATTACTTGTTTAAAGAAGATGCAAAGTACCGTGAATTGTATTTTAAATCTTCAAAAGGAAAAAGAATGCTGAAATTAATGCTTGCCAATACCTTTGATAAATTAGGGTATAAATCTGTTGATGTTGAAGATTTAGATCATAATCTAAATAATTAGGCCAACAGTTTTTGTTGCTTTTTGCCGTGTTTTTGAAAGCAAAGAAAACTCTGGTATTAGGAGGATTCTCTAATTCGAGACAAACCAAAAGGGTGTGAGTGAATGTGAGAACGAGAATGAGAGCGAGAATGAGAATGAGAACGAGAACGTCCCGAATTTTCGGGAGAGAATGAAAACGAAACTCTGCGTACTCTGTGCCTCCTGCTTTAGCGGAACAAGTTCTGTGGGGAAATAAAAATCATGCTACGAACTGCGAGTAGGGAATCTAATCGCTAAGGCGTGGAGAGATCTGAGGGAATAGCAGTTTTATGTCATTTACCAATGATCTTTTTTCTATGAGCCAATCCCCAAAAGTGTAACTCATCTATCACTTTTTCTAAAGTCAATCCGTGTGATGTGATCGTGTACTCAACCCTTGGCGGAAAAGTATTGAACACTTCTCTGCTAATGAGTTGGTTTTCTTCAAGACTCTTTAATTCCTTGGATAATGTCTTATCAGTGATTCCAACTACTTCCTTTGATAGTTGATTAAAACGTTTTGGTCCTTCAGACAAGGAGAACAAGATCAATAGTTTCCAGCGGCCCTCAACTGCTTCAAGCGCGTCTTTTATAGACAACATTGTTTTAGGACATCCACCTTTTGACAACATACATTTATGATTTTGTGGCTTCAAATCTAATTAAGATGGCGATACTTCCAATGCAGATAGTGCTTTCCAAACGGGAAGTATGACCAATTGATTTGTATGGGATAATAAATTTGCAAACAATAAATAACCTCAAATGTCAAATAAACCCCAAACTTCAAAAATCTTGAATTCAGTTTTATGGATTACTCAGTTGCTTTTATCCATCACATTTATTTGGGCCGGTTCAATGAAATTGGTTGATCCATCCGAATTGCCGTTTCCATGGGTAAAAAACAATGAAATTTTGGTGAAACTAACCGGTGTTTTGGATCTTCTGGCAGGTATCGGATTGGTATTGCCAGCCTTGTTGCGCATTTATCCTCAATTGACAATATTTTCGGCTTACGGAACAATCTTATTGATGTCTGCAGCAATAGTGTTTCATGTCGCCAGAGGAGAAGCCTCACAAATAGGATTTAATGTTTTTGTGATGCTTGCAGCCATATTCATAGCCTGGGGTCGACAAAAGAAAGTGCCAATTTCAGCAAAGTAGCATTGAATAGTAAAACTTGAATTCATTGGCTCAAGCTCAAAAATCAATTGAAATAGCCCCAATCATTTATTCTTTGATCAATGTGCTCACTTGTATCCACCCATTGTCGAGTGTGACTTTAATGAAATAAATGCCTACAGGAAATTCAGTTAAATCGATCTCAGTTTTAAGAGAAGGTTCAGTCATATTCGTTTGCATTTGCAATTGACCATTTGCATTGAAAATACTGAACTCTGAAAAATCCATTTGTGAAGTCAGATGGAACACCTGATGACTGGGATTTGGTTTGATATTGAATTGAAGATTGTTTGAATTGAAATTGTCTAAACCACTAGAAAACAATACCACTGTAAAGGTGTCGCTGATAATTGTATTGCTATCAGCATCCAAGGCTTTTACTCTGTAATAAATGGGTGTTTTGTATGGCAATGAGGTATCCTTGAAAGTGTTTATCTCATTTGATACTTGTGCCAAGAAAGTGAAATTGTTGTTCGAATTGAAACTTCTCTCTAATACCTGATTCGAAATTTGCATGGGGCATAGGGAGTTCCAGTTCAAAATCACATTTTTGTAATTCTCTCTGCTGCCTGTCAATTTGATGCCATTTGGTTTGTGTAACAGTGAATTGCTGAAAATGACTGAAGATTCAATGTGCGACACATTGATCAATGTGCCATTTCGGTATTCTGAAACATTGTAAGCAACTGCAAAATGACCCTCATTCAACGATTTTACATAGATGGATTTGAAGTCGTTGGAAATTGCGAATACCCCATTTTGACCAAATGGATAGATACTGGAATACCCAGCATTGTAAGTGACATCCTGATCTAGTCCGTATTGGGCGGAGCAACCCGGGTAGTTGTCGTTTAAACTGCCACCAATTAAACTGTTAGCAATACTCACTACCACCGAATCGTTGTCAGAATCTGTAAGTATTAGATCAATAGAATCAGTGCCATTGGGTTTTGTAAAAATGGTTTTGGTGAGGTTGTATTTAGGGCTAGAGTTGTTGATCTTAGCCGGTATGGTTGTGTAGGTTTTTAGGCCTTGATAACTCAGGCCGTTTTGGTCAAGCAACAAATTGTCTTGTATAGGTCTGCAACAAATGATGTAGGAGACGATATAACCGTTGTTGTTGGCCGGCAGATTGACCATTTTCTCATACAAACATTCGTTTAAACAGCCCAAAGAACAATCTTTATGATTGTAGGAATAGGTTTTATCAATGCTAATGGTTTTAAAGAGTTTGTTTTGGTCGATGTCATAAATACACAGATCAACTGAATTGGGTAAAAGTATGCTTTGCCCGCCACACTTAGCAAACATGTTGAGACCGATCAGATAATTTCTGCTGCTGTCATTTTGAGTGCCCTTGTAGGTGTATGAAATTTGAACGCCTGACACATGTGTGGCAGTTAATCGAATCGCAGAAAAGAGAACAAATGCAAGTAGTGTTTTTTTCATCATCGAAGTTTATTTATTTACTTCAAAAATAGTCATTTAAATGTACTATTCAAAATGACCATAAAGCAAGTTTGTATTGGCTATACTATACCATTTGTTTAAGCTTTAATTTCATTTTTCGTGTTATTTGCTTTAAACAAAGGTTTTCCTTGCAAGGCTTGAATCAGTGTAAAGGTGGCTAAGATGATGTAAAGAAAAGCCAGAATGAATGTGATTTTTGTGTTTTTAAAAACGTAATAGGACAACAATGGTAATACCTGTAAAGCGTGCATGCCAATGAAATGAGCTATTCTCGGATCGCCAAATTTGGTGCTCCAATTCAATATTGGCAATCCCAGTCCTCCATCTGCTCCGCCAATGGTATGTGTAAGTTTGGAACCCATCACAAATCCCTCAAATGAAAATACCACAAAAATCAATAACCCCAACCTTATGGCCCACACATAATGAACTGGTAAAGTTGGAAAATCAGTTTTGAAAAACAGTACGCAAACGTAAGCTGTATAAATGCTCACCAAGGTTGCAGCTACTGCCATCAAAACATACATCAATGAATAAAATGAAGTGCTGATGTTGAAATGAGAAAGTTGTCCGCGTTGTGCTTGAATGGCAATGTAGATGATTTCGAAACCCAATAAAAATATGGTGGTCCAATTGAAAAGTTGAAGGTTGAATTGAGGTAAATAATAGCAAAACCAGGCCATTGTCCATGCGTAAATGCCTATAGACATCGCAAATTTGAATGGTTTGTACCAGGCGCTGACATTGTTGACCTGTGTATTGGTGGTTTTGCTCAATACAATGAAAACAACTGCCAATATCAGATTGATCAACCCAAAATAGAACAGTATTTCATTGCGAGTCTTAAGGTTTTGTAAGAAGTCGATCAATAGAATGGCTTTTTATTAAATGGTTTTGAATGTATAACAATTAAGTTCAATGAATGTTTTGATTTAAAATAAAGCATTAGTTATAGAACCAAATTCCATAGTCTCTAAATATTTATTTGCTTTTTCTAGGGTTGTATTCCTCTTCTTTTCATCCCATTTGTCGAATGTTTTGATCAACATGCCCAATCTTGGGTTTTTCAGAAAGAAATCACGTTGTTGATTCATGAAACGCCAGAACAAGGCATCCCAAATCTCTTGCCATTCACCTTTAGGGTAATCACTCATTTTCATTAAGTAATTACTGCCGCTGATATAAGGCTTAGTTGCCATCAGACCACCATCAGCAAATTGACTCATGCCATACACATTTGGCACCATTACCCAGTCATAAGCATCAATGAACATTTCCATGAACCAACGGTAAACCTCATCAGGATCAAATTCACACAAGACCATGAAATTGCCCAATACCATTAACCGTTCTATGTGATGACAGTAACCTGTTTTAAGTACTTTTTTAATGGTGATGTCTATTGGCGGAATGCCAGTTGTGCCGGTATAAAAGCTCTTTGGGATTTTTCTTTTGAATCCCCAGTAATTACAAGTTCTTTCTTGAATTCCTTTAGTAACATAAACACCTCTGATGAATTCTCTCCAACCCAAAATCTGTCGAATGAATCCTTCAAGTGAATTGAGTGGAACAGGGTACTCAAGGCTATATGCCAATGTTTGATCAATGATGTATTGAGGTGTCAACAAGCCGACATTGAGCATGGGAGTAAGCAGACTGTGGTTCAATACCATGGCTTTGCTGACAATGGCATCTTCATAGTCGCCAAATTCAACAAAACGCGTTTCGAGAAATTGTCTCAACCATTGTTTGGCGGTATCAAAATCGCAGGAGTAGTTGAAGCCCTCACTCAATGAACCGATGTTGTTGCCAAAGTGTTTTTGAGTGTATGCAACTGCTGCTTGTGCAAAGGTATCAGATGTCGGAAATACAGTGTTCACAATGGGTTTGCCCTTTGGGTATCTTTTGCGATTTTCAACATCATAAGTCAACTGCCCACCCAATGGTTGACCTTTATCGTCCATCAAAATGTTTCTCTTTTCTCTTTCTTGCTTATAAAAATCTGTTTGAAAAAACTTCTTTTTTGATGCTTGAAAATAATGTTCAATTTCTTCGGAGTTGTTGATGAACATTGGTGTTTCAAGTGTGTTCAACTGAATGCTTACTTGTTTGCAGGTTTTCTTAATCCGTTTTGTCAACCAATCGTCAACCGGGTTTACCATGTGTATTTTGGTAATGCCTTGTGCTTTTAAATTGATGATCAATTTTCTAATGTCTGCATTGGGTTCTTTAGCTTCAATGTAATGTACTGTGCGCCCTAAATCCATTAAGTACTGCTCATAAAATTTCATACTTGCTCTGTGAAAAGCAATTTTCTGTTGATGAAAATTGTATTGATTGAAAAACAGATGTTCTTCAATTAAATACACATCGCCTTCATGTGACAGCAAAGGATTGTTTTCAAACAATTGATGCGGAAAAATGAGTAGAGCATTCATTGTTTTTGATTTTTATTGATTCTGCATTTATCGCTGCAATACTTCACCTCATTCCAGTTCTTCTCCCATTTTTTACGCCATGAGAATGACAGTCCACAGGTTACACAAATCTTATGGGGCAATTCACTTTTTTTCATTCTTGTTTATTTTGATCTCTTTTTGTTTTTTTTTGGGTGGCATAGTGTTTCGAGTATGTGTCTGAACAATTCTTTTGCCTTCTATTTTTACGGCTTCCGATTTTCTCATCCCCCAGATTTTGTCTTTTGCGATTTTACCAGCATGTTCCAAATCAATGATGGGGTTTGGGTAGTTGACACCAATGTTTATACCGGCAAATGCTTGTTCCAACAGAGGCATTTTCCAGGGCTCATGAATGTAGTTTTTGGGTACCTGCTTCAATTCCGGTACCCAGGTTTTTATGAACAGTCCATCAGGATCGTGCTCCATGGATTGTTTAATCGGGTTGTAGATGCGCACGGTGTTAACGCCTGTGGTGCCGGCTTGCATTTGAAATTGAGGATAGTGTATGCCGGGTTCATAGTCCAGAAACAACTGTGCCAGATGGTAGGTGCCCAATCGCCAATCAATGTCTAGGTGGTGGCACAACATGGAAACCAGCATGGCCCTCATCCTGAAATTGATCCATCCGGTGCTTTGTAAGCAACGCATGCATGCATCGATTAGTGGAAAACCAGTCATCCCCTGTTTCCAGGCTTGCAAATGAAAGGGGTTGTTTTCATGGACCAAATTTTCATATCCCTTGTTGATGCATTGTGTTTCATATTCGCATTCCATTTCAAATTTCTGAATGAAATGACAATGCCATTTCAATCGGGTCAATTGGCTTTCAAATGCAAATTTGTGCTCAGGGAATAAAGGATGTTTGAGGATGTATTGATACGCCTGTCTTACTGATAAATTTCCCCAAGCCAGATAAGGAGATAATCGACTGCATGATCTTCTGCTCGCCAAAGGTTTTGAAATCAATTTGTGATAATCATGCCCCCTGTTTTCAATAAAAGATTTTAAATATAGAAGAGCATTTTTTTCTCCTGCAGGTTGAAAGTTTTTTGGATATTGTTCAAGTTGTTTTTTGAAGTCTTCATTCAATTTATAAGGATGATCAATCTTTATGCAATTTTCAGTTTTGGAATTTGCAATGCAGTTTGAATGCATGTGTGCATACCAATTGCGGTCCCAACCTTCGCGGTCTTTAATGCCTCGTTTTATGCCATCCCTTTGAAATTCTGTCCAATGGATGTGTTGTGTTTTGCAAAATTCAAAGACTTTTTTGTCTCTGTTCCAAGTTGCCATTGTGCCGCTTTCTTGGTAACTCCAAATGTTCTTAATGTCGAAATTTGTATTCAGGGATTCAAATACATCCAATGCCTCGGCTTGCAGAGCGTGAATGAATTTGCCGCTTTGATTTTGATCGTCATTGAAAGCTTTGACAGAGTGGTATTGAAACTGCAGATGTCTGAGTGAAGTGTCTTGAAGTGATATTAATGAAGGCTCAAACAGGTAAATGATGATGAAAGGTATTTGGGCTTTTTCGGCATGAAACAAAGGTTCATGGTCTTGCGATCGAATATCGCGTTTTATCCAAACGATATTGATGGCCGATTTGATCAACTCAATTGTTTTTTACAGCGTTTCCAAAAAGCAAAAAAGGAAGGAAATTCTCCTTCAACATCTGTCATCCAAGTTCTTCTGTCTTCAATGCCTGCATAGTGATTCAGAGGGTGTTCTTTGTAATAAATTTTACCCTTCAACAATTGTTTTAAATCTGAAAATTCTGCCGTTAAAATTTGAATTCCCGGCAAGTTGTTTTTTGCCAGTTCAA
>DASWYG010000330.1:0-19849 GCA_036405075.1 Bacteroidia bacterium
ATTCCCTGAACATTTCTTTTTGGTTCCGGGTGTTGGTGCTCAAGGAGGAACTGTGAAAGATGTTTGCGAAAATGCTCTAACTGATTTTGGCGGATTGCTGATCAATGCCAGCAGAAGTATATTATATGCCGGCAATGGTTCCAATTATTTAGAACTTGCTGAAGCTGAAGCCGCTAAATTGCAATCAGAATGCAGTGTGGCTTTGAGTAAATTTTAATTTGAAATCAATAAGATTGAAACATAAAAAAACTCCTTCATGAAATAACATGAAGGAGTTTTTTATTGATAAGTTCATTTTTAAAATTTCACCACATCGCGTTTGTCCTTTTTCTTCATTTTGTTTGGAAGCGTAGACATGATCTCATCAGCGAGGGTTTTGATCAATTTCTTTTTCACAAAATGTCTGTGTGTGAACATGCTGATTTCTCTGACCGGTTCAGGTGATTTGAAATACCTCACCAGATCCATTTGATCATCACTCATGTCCATTACAGCCATTTCAGGCAGTATGGTCACCCCGTCATCTTGCTCCACAATTCGTTTGAGTGTTTCAACACTACCGGTTTGATACTCAAAACGGGCTTTGGTGGTATCTTTCTTTCTTTCTCCACAGAGGTTGATCACCTGATTTCTCATGCAATGTCCTTCATTGAGTATCCAGATCTCTTCCAAATCAAGTTCAGAGGCTTTCAATGTGGTTTTCTTAGCCAATTTATTGGATTTTGAAACGTAAGCTACAAACTCTTCATAGTAGAGCACTTCTTCATTCAGGTTTTTATCCTTAATGGGAGCTGCCATGATACCACAATCGAGCAAATCGTTTTTTAGTTGATGAATGATCTGGTCGGTAGTGAGTTCATTGACCACCAAATTCACATCCGGGTATTTGCTTAAAAATTTGACCAGAAAGCGAGGGATCAGGTAAGGCGCAACAGTTGGGATAATGCCCAATCGGAGATCGCCTTTGATGACACCTTTTTCATCTTGAATGAGTTCAATGATCTTGCTGTGTTCCTTGAGCACATTTCTCGCTTGAGCGATGATGTCTTCACCGATATGAGTAGGCACTACTGGCTGTTTGCTTCTGTCAAAAATTTTAACACCCAATTCATCCTCCAGCTTTTGAATTTGCATACTGAGGGTAGGTTGAGTAACGAAACAGCTGTCGGCAGCGTTTACAAAGTTACGGTGTGTGTCTAAGGCTATGATGTATTCTAACTGTGTTATAGTCATAATTTATATTTATTTGTGCAAATATAAATACTACTATGTGAAACACCAAGAATATTAGCCGATCACTTCAAAAATGACGAGCAAAGCATGTATGACGGCAATACCAATACCAAAAGCAAAGCCACTACCAATCCACAAACCGCCAAAAAGCAACCAAAGGATCAAATTGATCCAGAAATGTGTCTCAGCTGATCCGTAAAACAAATAAACCGCTAATGGAGGCAACAATATGGCAAGAATAACCAACAATATCAGGTTGTCATCGGAATCAGATTCAGTTCCCGCTTCAGTTTTTTTGCTGACATTGAGCTTTTGCTTCAATTCTTTTCTCAATTCTTTGGCTTTAAATGCTGCAGTTCTTTTACTTGCTTTGTCATGCTTTTTAACGTTAGTAGCATTTGATTGAGCAGGAGCAGATTGTGTTTCAGTTGCGGTAGAATTATCTTGAAAATTTTGATCAGTTTGAATGTCTTCAACTGATTCGAATTCTTGAGTAGCCGGTATATTTTCAGCTACTGCATTTTCAGCAGGAGCTTCTTTTACCTTCTTAATTTTAGGTTGTGGTGTTTTTCTTGGCTCATCTTTTTTACTGAACCAATCTATGTTTAAGCCACGGCTGTATCTTTTTTGAGAGATGCTGAGGCTGCCGCAAGATGACAATAGTATCATCAAGGCTGCGAATGCTAAAATTCCATTTGTTTTTTTCATACGTTGATATTAATTAAATGTGATAAGTGTCTGATTTTTGTCAACAGCTTGCTTTTCAGAAACTGTTATTTGTTTGATGACGCCGTCAACCGGAGATTTGATGATATTTTCCATTTTCATGGCTTCTAAAATCAGGATTGGATCGCCTTTTTTCACTTCTTGATTTTCGGTTACTTTGATGCTCAGAACCAAACCAGGCATTGGTGCCTTAACATCATTGACTTTGGGTTTACTTGCCTGATCCAAACCCATGCTTTTGAGCAATTGATCAAATCGATCCTTGATGCCTACTTCATAGGTTCTGCCATCAAAACCAATGCTATAAGTTTTGGTTTCTTTGTCGTAACCCAAAATTTCAAACATGTATGAATGTTGTTTGTAAAGGAGGTGAAAATACTTTCCATTCTGTATTTCCAGTATGTCCAAAACACTTTCTTCTCCGTTTACTTTAACCTGTTCACCGGAGAGTTCTACTTTTATGGTTTTACCATTGACAATTGACTCTAACATCAGCGTACAAAATTAGTTAATTAAGCTTACTCAACAACAAATTTTATCAACCCATTTCCGGTGTTAATGAAATACAAGCCCGGACTGAGCATAGAAACATCGATTGAAGTCAGTCCCTCATTCAGGTCAATCAACATCAAATTTCTACCACTTACATCAAGCAAACTTGCTCCATTTATTGTTACATCAGATTCAATGTTCAAGGTAGCTGAAACAGGATTTGGGTACAATTTAAACACATGGCCATTGACCACACTGATACTCACACTTTGTTTGATTCTGAAATTTGCCTGAACCTGATTATTGGCGAATATTTGATCTTTGATACTGAAAACAGTGATATAGGTTTTATACACTCCAAATGGGAATTTAGAAGCGTCAAAATCTTTATTCATTGCCACAACACCTGTACTGTTTGCAAATTGACCCAATGTCCAGATCGTATCTGAATAAACTGTAGTTTCATTTAAATTGATGGTATCCACTGACACAATTCTACAAATTGATCTTGTAGAATCTAGTATCGAAATGCCCAAATTGCCTATCAGAGCTTCCGGTTTAAACAAAGGTGTTTTTTCAGTCAAAACGACGTTCGCTGCAGGTTTATTGACCGTTATAGCCCGTGGATCAAATTTGATTCTGAACAAAGACCTCGAAAATGCTGTGTCATTGGCATGGTATTGATCTTCGACTGCAATTGTAAAGGCTTCAATTTTAACATCAATACTGGCATTACTGATGCTGAATCCCGGAAACTTCAAATACATACTGTCCTTACCATGGAAAGCAGTATCGAGGCTCTTACTGTACAATTGTACGCCGTTATTCGCATTTTTCACTCTGATCATTACCTTGAATGATTTATCGAATGCACTATCCCCTATATCTGTGAGCAACAAAATCGGCTCTACAATACCGGTATTGGTAAGCAATGTATCGCTTAAAGTGGGATACAAGATACTTGCAACAGATATATCTTTGGATTTCTTGGTGTAGTATTTACCATTGATGGTATCATTGGATTTGATAAAATCGGCGTTTAACTTGGTATACACCTGAACATCGTATTCACCCGGTTCATTTAACATCAGAGTGGTATCAATGTTAAATGTTTTGGTTTCTCCACTGTCCAAACTCACTTGAATGATTTTAATGTATTGCAGATCTAAGCCACGACTGACTTTAAACACCACAGGGAAAGGTGTTAATTGTGCATTGTAACCATTGTTTTTTACTGTCACAGAAGTTGGATAAGCGCGATTGAGTTCCAATGAAGAGCCGGGAGCAGGAGCAATATCCAACATCAACACATCATCCGGTACTCCTACTGCAAAAACACTCACAATTGTATCATTCTTTTTGAATTGATCATCAGGTTGAGCACAGAAGGCAATCATTTTGTAATACCCTTTCAAAGTTGGTGTAAAGTTTTTGAACAGTACCGAATTGGGATTCAATCTAAAACTGGTGGCAGTAACAGAATCTTTATAAATCAGGTTGTTTTGATAATATATTTCACAGTAATTTTTAAATGGAACGGCTTGGTTGTTGTCGCCCAAATTTTCTAAAATCACTTCCGGTCTTTTGGCCACTACCGGTGGTGGGTATGATTTGCCATTACCCGGATATACCACTGAGGTTAAAGCCACATCATTGCTTCTAACAATCTTAAATGATCTGGAAACTGTATCATTGGATTTATCTACATCAATTCCGAGTTCGGTGAATGCTCTAAAAAAATACTTGCCTTTGACGTCGCATGGAAATGCTTTAAAACCAACTAAAACACTGTTAAGTGCTGTCAAAATTTGTGGTTTATCATCTGAGTAAATTAGGTTATTACTTGAATCAAAAATTTCGGCTCTGACATTGAATGGCCCTTGACCATCTAAACCATAATTTTGAACAAAAACAGTTGGAAATATGGTATCTACGAATTGTTCGTAATCATATCCTGAACTTGGATCAAATATGGTTCCGGGTCCTACATCTTTGAAAGCGGCTACTATCAGTCTGGATCGTAAAGTGTCATTGTCAATCATCTGATCATTAGACAATCGGGTATAAGTGAGAATGTCGTATTGACCTGCACTCAGCGGATAAAATGCTGAATCGAAAGTGATGGTCTTTTTCTGACCTTTTAGCAAAGTGGTGCTGCGAGTAGAGAAGAATTCCTGATTGTTGAATCTCTGTATCCGCATCGTGACATTAAAGGCAGTAGTTTGATCATTTGTACCATAATTTAAAATGGTTGCTTTAGGTGCCATCAATTTAGAATTGGCCAACCAAAGTGTGTCTTTAGGAAACTCATAAACAATTGGCGCTACATCGTCTGCCGCTTGCAGTCTAGGTTCTATTACAAATTTAAACGGCGCATCAGGCGCAAAGTCTACCCAATTGGTATCACCCAAAGGAGCTGCATAATAGAAAGTATTTTTTCTCACCGGCACATCAGGTTGATAACCGAATCCCACATTGTTTGTGCCTATTTGCCTCACCCCTACATAAAAAGTACCATTGACCGCAGCGGGTGTATCTACAGAGGTAATGAAAGAAGGTGCAGGGTTGAGGGTATCCGATTCCCATATCAATGTTCCGGGCTTTCCTCCTACCCCATCAGCTGCCCAAATACCCAATTTGAATTTTTGGTTTGAACCAGAAAAACTCACACTGATCTGATTGATTGCTTTCTTACTGGCAGAATAGAATTTAGCAACAAAGTCACCTGTGCTGCCAGTAAAACCTATACCTCCTGCTATTGGTTGGGTAGGGTCTTTATATGAATAAACAAATCCTGTAGCCAATCTGAATGAAGACGAGCTATTGTTGCTCGAATCAGCATCATTGCGCACAAAAGCGGTCAGTGTATCCAGTCCTGTATTAGTTGGATACAACAATGGCATTACAAGGGTTTTTTCTTCCAGAGATTTAATTGAGTATGTAGCCGAATCTATAAGTTTATTGGCCCCTTTGGATTGCAAATAAATCTTAAAGGTTTGGTCCTTTTTTCCAACATTGTGCACGATTGCTCTTACTGAATCCGGATTACCTTGCGGAATGGGAATTTTACCTAAACTGTAGAGTTTATTAATCGCAATTTCTTTGTCATATCTAGGGAATTCAATTCTTATACTGGGATGAATATCAGTACTTAAATTGGTAGTATCAGTAAGTGTACCCCCATTGGTTCTCACAAATTTGGTTTGGTTGGAAGTATATCCCGGAACAGAAAGTCCGTTTTCGAAACTCCAGAAAGTGTTGATCAACTGAGCTGAACTTTGAGTGTATTCAACTAATATTTCGAGGTTCTTTCCAAAAACTGTATCTACAACAAAGGCAGTGCTAAGAGGAAACCGCACCCACCCTAAAATACTGTCAATATCGTTCTTAGGGTCTTTGTCATATACTTTTTTCATTCCGGTTACTGAGGTTTGATTTACCCAATTGATGTTTCTAAATCCATAGTTCGCATTAACCGTCATGCGCATGTATATTTTCATGTTGCAAACACCTTGGATTGATCCACCTGCGTTTTTATGGAATGACAAACTTAGAATGGTGTCTTGGTGCTTTAAGGAATTCAACATAGAAGCGGGGAAAATATAGGCATAACGAGAAGCTGCCCCTGAATTGACACTTGTATTGGCCGGACCCGCAAAATTTGAATTTGTAAAAGTTCCGGGACCCAATGTAATGACTTGGGCCTGAGTTTGAAAGGCAAGAAAAGTTAAGACAATATTTAGGAAAAAGAGGTAATTTTTAAGCATAAGCGGTTGGTTTGGGGTATCCTGCACAAAATGACACAGAAATCGGAAAGATGTAAAAATAAACTTATTTATTTTAAAAACAAGTGACCTCATTTTAATATGAAGAAAAACAGACAGATTGATACCTGAAGTCTGCTTAAATCACACCAAAACCAATATTAATCGGAATTAATTCATTGGTTGTCCATTTCAAACCCCAATATAGAAGGGGGGGGTGGACATCGTATTTGTAAATACGTGTAATGGCATTATCTTTGCGCAACAACACACATGGCTTTAAAAGTATCAAATGAAACGAAGGTTGGCGCTCTGGCTGCCATAGCCATCACATTCCTCGTATTGGGATACAACTATCTGGCCGGAAGAGGCAGTTTATTTTCTAAGAAATACACTTTGAATGTTGTTTTGGATGAGGTTTCTGAGATCAGCACTTCTACTCCGGTTCTTTTCAATGGATTTAAAGTTGGCAATGTCACTGATGTTGAGATTGCTGATCCAATGGGAAAATTCAAGGTATTTTTTGTTATCGATGAAGACATTTATATCCCTCATGGTTCATCTGTAAAAGTCACCAAAGCTCTACTGGGCGGAAAGGCTTTGAATTTGATCATGAACAGCACCAAGAAACAGGCCATCAATGGTGAAACCTTAATGAACCTCAAAGACACCACCATAATGGAATCTCTGAGCAATGTGTTAAAACCATTGAATGCTAAGATCAATAGCATCGTCAACTCATTGGACAGTCTATTGGCCAAAGGTGAATTGAATCAATCCATTGCGAATCTGAACAAATCGCTTAAATCCTTTACAAGGACAAGTGACAATGCTTCTGCTTTATTGGAGCAAAACATGCCAAAAATCACCAGCATTATGGGCAATGTTGAGAGCATCACAAGCAATTTGAAAAACAACAACGACAAGATCACTTTGATTTTATCGAACTTAAAAACCACTTCAGACAATTTAGCCACCATGAAACTGAAAGAGACTGTAGACAAGGCCAACACAGCCTTGGCAGAGATTGGCAGTATCATGGAGAAGATCAACAAGGGTGAAGGTTCATTGGGCCTATTGGTAAATGACAAACAATTGTACAACAACTTAAACAGCACTGCTCTTGAGTTGGACAAACTCTTGAAAGACCTCCAAAAATACCCGGACAAATACCTACCGATTCCATTCACCAAAAAGCAAAGACGCAAGGCTATGGAAGCGAGCTCTGCGGGGAATTAGTTATCGGTTATTAGTTATTAGTTATTAGTTATTGCATAATCTGGACAAGTCTGTTATTTGGTTATTGGATGATCTATAATTAATAAGAAATTGTATTAAAAATGATGATTCTGAATTTCACCACAGAGTCACAGTGTTCACAGAGTTTTGTTCTCGCTCTTCAACCTTGCAAGTCTTAATGAAGTTGGTCTCGTTCTCATTCTCATTCTCGTCCTCGTTGGATGGCCTTTTTATATAACAGATTCGCCTCATATACATTAATCACCCCCTAAATCCCGCTTCCTAACTCCTATATTCTATTAATAAAGACTCAAATATCTCTAAAAAATATTTTTTTCATTCTTCTTTTTATTGTATCATTGCATCGTTGAAGCGGAAATTCTTCTTTTCTTAGAAATCATTTTCAACACCCCCACAAATTTTGTCCTTCACGAAGTTTAAATCAGAGTCAAATTGATTCCTATTACAAAAAATGGAAAATAAAAATCTTTTAGAAAAACCCTTAGAAGAATTAAGGGTTATTGGTAGTGCTATAGGCATAGACGGTGCAATGGAAATGAATAAAGAGGATTTGGTTGCGAAGATCGCAGCTATCGAAAATGAAGCAGCATCTAAGTCAAACAACAACAACTCTCCCGAATCCAAAGCTAAAAAATCAAGAGGCAGGAAGCCTAAAGGTAAAAAGGAAGGTTCTGAAGACAACAATACCGAAGAAGCTGCGCAAGAAATAGCTCAATTTGATTCTATACCGGCAGATGATAAACCGGAAGAAAGCCAGATGGCAGAAGAACCTACCATCATCAATCAAGTTGAAGAGCCAGTAGAAGTTAAAACCAATCAGCCTCAAACTGAGGAAAATAAACCTGTTGAAACGCCTCAACATCAGCAAAACGAAAAACCAAAACATCACCACAACAAGAACAACGAGGACCAACAAAGACAGCAAGAGCAACAAAGACAAGAGCGCGAGAGACAAGAGAAAGAGCGTCAAGAAAAAGAAGCTGCGAAACGCGAACGCATTCAGCAATTGTTGGAATTGGAAGGTGTTGTTACCACTCAGGGTGTATTGGAAGTGGTTCAAGACGGATTTGGCTTTTTAAGGTCATCCGATTACAACTACATGGCCTCTCCGGATGATGTGTATTTGGCGCCACATCAAGTTCGATCACACGGTTTAAAGACCGGTGACACCGTACTTTGTACAATTCGCCCGCCAAAAGAGGGTGAAAAATACTTTGCCATGGTAAAAGTGGAACGCATCAATGGCAAAACGGTTGAACAAATTAGAGACAGAGTTTCATTTGAACATTTGACGCCTTTGTTCCCGGATGAAAAACTCAACCTGGTAGACAAAAACGATAATTACTCAAATCGTATCATCGATTTGGTATCTCCTATTGGTAAAGGCCAAAGGGGACTGATAGTAGCACAACCAAAAACAGGTAAAACACAGCTTTTAAAAGGCTTGGCCAACGCAATTGCAGCCAACCATCCGGAGGTTTATATGATCATATTGCTCATAGACGAACGTCCGGAAGAGGTAACTGATATGGCTAGAAGTGTAAAAGCAGAAGTAGTTGCCAGCACATTTGATGAGCCGGCAGACAAACACGTGAAATTGGCCAACATCGTATTGGAAAAAGCCAAACGTTTAACTGAAAGCGGACATGATGTAGTGATTTTACTCGATTCAATCACCAGATTGGCCCGTGCATACAACACAGTACAACCGGCTTCAGGTAAGATCTTATCTGGTGGTGTTGACGCCAATGCCCTTCAAAAGCCTAAAAGGTTCTTTGGTGCAGCCAGAAACATTGAAAATGGCGGATCATTGACCATCATTGCCACTGCATTGACCGATACCGGTTCTAAAATGGATGAAGTGATCTTTGAAGAATTCAAAGGTACCGGCAATATGGAATTGCAGCTCGACAGAAAACTTTCCAATAAACGTATTTATCCTGCCATTGACATTGTGAGTTCAAGTACCAGAAGAGAAGACATGTTGCTCGACAAGAGCACGCTTCAAAAACTTTGGGTACTGCGCAATCACCTTGCGGACATGAACAGTGAAGAAGCGATGAAGATGATGTTGAAGTATATGGAAGGCACTAAGAGCAACAGCGAATTCTTGGTGAGCATGAACGGATAAACCGTTATAGCATCAAGCTCAAATTCATTAATTTCATTTTTTAATATATCCTTTTTTAAAGGATCATGCCTTTAAATTTGGCAGTAAGCTTCTGTGCATATTGGCAATAGAAATCAGGATCACCAATGTTGCAACGATGTATAAAATGGCTGTACAATTGGGGTATTTGTAAATGGTTCTAAACAAATTAAATTTAGCCTCTTCATTGATTTTCGTTAAATAAAAGTACAAAAACAACAAGGCAGACAAAATACCCGCCCCCCAAGTCATCAATGGATTGCAGCCAATTTTCAAGCAATAATCAACAGCATAGTATATGCTCAAACAATTAAAAGCAAACATCAAAGCTGTTGCCATCCAGGCATAAAACCAAGGATCGTGTTGGGGCCAACGCTTGTTGTAAAAATTAAATACAGTTTGGTAAAATAGTCTCATCATGGTTTTACTTACAAATGTAACATTGAGATGATTAATTTATCACAGTTTTAACCAGGGTATATCCTCATCTTTCTTAACTCAAATCTCTGAGGTAGCGGACTTAAATTTTGTTTGATCATGTATTGAAATCCTCTTTTCCTTACTTCACTCATCCATCCGAAGAAATGTTGATACAAATCTTCAATTTCTTTTGAATCATTTTTCAATAAATATTCGTTGCTCTCTCCTCTTTTATAATCATAAACTATTTCATTTTTATTGATCAATACAAAAATTGAGTCTTTACCTGAATTACTATTTTTATTTTGCCTGCACAACTGATCGCATGCCATTATAATACCAATGTTTTCTGAAGCAATAAATTTAGAACTCCTTTTGAATTCATGGGACATCCAGAGAGAATCAAAATACAAATCTTCATAATATGAATATCCATCTGTATTCGTATATAAGATGTCCAGTTGTGGTTTAAATTGTTTAAACAGACCAAGAAAAACAGAGTCCATCGGCATACTATCGATATAGTTCATACAATTGTAATATCTGATGGGATTTCCAATTAAAGCAGGAATTGAATTTGAATTTGATCTGAAATCGTTTCGAGGCAAATCAGAATTGCAATTGCTAAATAATATCAGACCAAAACAGATCAAAAGTAATGTTTTCATTTTCCTATCAAATATAAGAAAATCATTTTACCTGATACAAAAAATGAACATCACCAACGCCACATCACCACTACCCTACCACTGAAAACATCTTCGTTTTTAAGGTTCCAGAGTTTGTCTACTTTGTCATAACGGGCGGTAAGCGATAAAGTCAGATTTTTGATAACAGATTGAGTAAACACCAATCCCATACCTGCTTTCAAAGCATCATTCTTGTATCGGGTGTACTCACTTATTAATCCCAAGGTGGTGGTTTTTTTCAATAGATAATTGTGCGTGAATTGCACCGAATTTGAATTCAATGAATCGACAAAAGGCATGGTCACATTGCTCAAATAGGCCAGCATACTGCTGTGTCTTTGACCCATCTGAAAATTGTGCACAGTATTTATCATCCTATAAGCCACTGGCCCCCTTCCACTGATCTCCATGGCCGAACGGGTGTAATTTGCAAATGCCATCCAATTAAGCCCTTTAAAACGCTTTTTATAAGTAAGCATTGCAGATGTTATAGAGAACTGATTGTTTGTGCGATACAAACTGTCCGGATGATTGTTCCCCTGTTGATATGGACTGTAGGACAAAGTCAGATTAGGGTATTTTTCAAAATGGGTGCTGAGTTTTAATGTGTATCCCTTTAAGCGATTGGTCGCCGCGTTGAGTTCAAGCAAATTATCGCGCATCTCTTTGTACCCGGCTGTCAACTTCACTTTCTTCTTGAAAAATTGTTGCTCGTACTTCAATTCCACTTCTCTGAAATTTCTCCTCAAGAATGGATTACCAACGGTTCTGAATGCTGCACCGGTTTGCCTGAACAACAATTCAACCTTCATGTTTTCACCTTGAGTTTGGGTCAACTTAGCATCATAAGCCATATCAGCATTTACACCGATGATGTCTTTACCTGCGGGTTTCATCACATTCACTGGCACCGCATATTTTTCATTGTAAGTACTTTTCGCCAAGTTTCCTTCCACTGTTGTACTTCTTAGTAAATTGAATTTGGCATTGATGTTCAGCACACCATTTCGAACCATTGGACTTAAGCTGTCTGCAAATTTGTGATCGAATGCATACAAATATTCGAAAGCCAGATGGTCGCCTTGGCGTTTGCCCAATCCTGCCCTTACAACTGCAATGTTTCTGTCATAGGAAGGATTGACACTTGAAAAGGGACCAATGAATTGTGTGGTCGTTCTGCCGAGTGTGAAATCATAGAAATATTTTTCTTTGCTGATACCTAAGTCAAGTCCTTTTACTGAAGCGGCATACAGTGTAAATTCGCTGTATTGCGCATTCACCAGTCCAATACCGAATCGATCTACTGATAATAAACTTTGCAACATGCCCTTGTCAGGCAATTTGCTTTTGGCCAGTTGTTTCAACTCATTAGGATTGCGCGCCTGATTGATCTTATCATTGAGGCCTGCAGAATCAATTTGTCTTAACTTCTCTATCTCTGCTTTTTTAGATTTCAACGCATTCATTTTGCTTTGTAAGCTCAGTATCTTGTTCATACCGGCAGTGTCTACTTTCTCACCGGCAGCCGTTTTGATGGCATTGAGAGAATCGTTCAATGATTGCATTTTAGAAGCCAATAAAGAATCCTTTTTTGTTTCAAATTCCGTCAACAATCGCTGCTTCTCTGCTTCTGATTTGTCCTTGATGCTGGCTTCCAGTTTAGCTCTTTCAGAAGCAACATAATCTTTGGTTCTTTGTTCGGCTTCTTGTTTAAGTTTGTTTTGCCATTGATCGTAATCGGGCAACTGAGACTTTAATCCGTCCAGTTCATTTTCGAGCATGCGGGTATCCATGGCATTTTTCTGCAAATCAATTTGTCTGAGTCTATCCAGTTTTTTAGCTTCATCCATTTCCTTTTGAATGGCTTCAGCAGCCATTTGACGCATGGCATTGACATCAAATCGAATGGCAAAGAAATTGTTTTTATAGGTATTATTGGCTTCGGTTGTAAAGAAGAAATTAGAAGTAAATGGGAGACCAAGCAGAGTAAAACTTGGGGTAACATACAATCTGCTGTATACCTTTTCACTTCTTATCATTGGATTCTGTTCTGTGGTAGCATAATTGTCGCTTCTGAGTGTCAATCCGAATTTGAACAACTTGTCTTTAGGAGGCAATTGAGATTTGGCTCGTTCCCAATACGACTTTGGTTTACTTTTAACAGAATTGAGTTCTGAATTGAAACTGCCTTTTGCTTTTTGTTTGTAGGCATTTCGGGCGGCGCTATCGGTTTGGGATTTTACTTTTCCCTTAATGGCATCGGATTTCGAATTGAGTTTTTCAGCAGCTTGTTTTTGGACTGCTTCACCTTTTTCTTGAAGCGCTTTGGCGCTAGAATCCTTGAGGTGTTGCAGGTTTTGTTTGGCACATGAATCGCATGGCAGGTTTTGTGCTTTCAGATTGAAAACAATAAAACAAAGACAAAAGACCAGTAATTTGCGCATGTTTTAGTCTCAAACAAATTACGCTTCGGGGATTGATAAAAACAAATAAATTATATACGCCAAAGGGAGTATAAATGGAGGGAGAAAAGTACCTGCATCCCACCTATTAACTTAGAGACGAATTCAAAGTGGTAAACTTAATATAACCTATTTTTAAGGGTTGAAAATCTACAACAGATATAAATTTTAATTTTAATCCAGGTAGATTCCTTTAAACTGATGTATAATGCCGGATCTAAACACCATGTAGACATTGTTATTAAACAGGTACATAGCTTTTATGTTGTACTTCCTTTTATTGATATCTGAATCCATTAATAGACTCACTTCATATCTTTTAACTCCGGTTTCATTGACATCGAAATCAAGCCTCTTGAGCACAGTAAAAGTGTCTTTAAACATCAAGGAACTCCATAAGGTAAAATTTTTGTATCTGACTTTTTCCCAGGAATAAGGGTCTTTCTCTAATGTATCTTCAAAAGAATGAAAGCTTATTTTATCTAAATATCTAACAGACGGTTGCCTTAAATCATCTTTCAAAAACAACAAATCCTTGAATGCATCTACATATTGATTTATTACAATACCATTACTAAAAAAATACATTTCAAAACTATCTTCTTGACTCACATTTTTAAAATATTTGAGTATGAAAGACGCACCACAATGTTCTCTATCACTATAACCTTGTGAGTCTTTTAAATTCGCTCCTATACTGTTAACCAGATCATAAAACCTTTGTTTTTGAGACAAGTTCAATACCTTATAATTCAGCCAAAACTTCTTATAAGGAATAAATGGACTAAACATCAAAGTATCTCCCTTTAATTTGTATTGAGTCATAGTTATATCCTGTTTAATCAATACATATACTCGATCACTTATAATCTCAACATTTTGATTTTGTTGCCCTACGACAGAAATTGACATCAATAGAAATGGCAATATCAGAAGTTTCCTTATATTCATTTGAAATCAAAAATAGGTAAATTTTCAGTTTTAGAATTGAGCTCCTTCAAAAACAAAATTAACATCTTAAAGTATAACGCTTTAGCCGACCACCTGCAAATAAACTGAATGAATCACTTATTTAATTCAAACATGCAACTTATTGTCATAATGCACCAGAATGTTAAGACTTGAAAACAGGCCGATCAAGACCAATAGAGCAACCGGTAATGCGATCAGTAACCAATTGTCTAAACTGATTCTTTTCTTTTGAAATGAATTCATGACAAACAATGCAAGTCCGACCAAAAAATTGAGACTGGCCAAACTGAACACATCCATACCAGTATGGCCGCTTTTATTGAACAACAATGCATAAAGCAGGAAGAAGGCCATCGCTATGAGATTGATGATGATGTATGCGGGATTGAAACGACTTGAACGAAACATTGACAATTGTTGAATTTCAAAGTTAGACAATTGATGGGACATAAAGTTAAAATACCGGTCTCGCTCAATTTAAGGGCAATTAAATTGCTTTTTATCCGACAAAAATGGTCATGGTTTTATGTATACCATTTGCTCAATATGCTAGTCAGTGAAATAAGACTTATTGTTAAATGAACACAATTTGAGTAAGATACAAACAAACAACAATTCACAAGTGAGATCTACTTCACTAAAAAATATACCAAGAAAAAAACAATGCCTCCACAAATCAAGAAATTGTATCCTTTACCATTCTCAAACAGGTATTTGAAGGAAACATCCTTCCACAAAAAAAAGAACAAGAATCTAAGCGAAGCCCCAATAATATTTATTAATGGAAACAGTATCATATTAAAGATCACTTCAAATATTATTTCAGCAATAAATTCCAATTTCAATAAATTTTAATTGAGTAAATAAGAATAAAAGGAACATCAACGACCAAGAGTAGAAGTTATAAAATAAAACCTGACTCATAATTTTGAGATTACTTTTGTCAAAAATAGCTCAAATATTAACATTTCTAAAAGGATCTCAGTACTTTTTAGCATTGAGGCATTCAATGAGAAAATACTTTTGCAGAATCTATTTGATACCAATACTAAGGTAAAGGCATTTTTGGAGGAAAGTAACTCTGAGGTAAATCAAACAAGAGCAATATCCTCAATGGCACCAGATCATAGATCGCCATTTTCTCTTTAGAATTTAAGTTTGCAAATTTTCGACCATATATTTCAATGCTCACCTGATCGCGATATACATTGACCTCCTGATGCATGGCAATAACAATATTGGCGAGAGTATCCCAATTCTGCGAGGTGTTTTTATTCAATTGTCGAGCAATATTTACCATAAATGCCATGTATATAGACTCTGATTCGTGGAGTCTAAAAACATTATGTACCCTTAAGCCTCCACCACGTTGCCGTTGTTCGGTAATTTCTTTAAAATAAAGCCTTAAATCTGTATTTAAATTCGTATTACCCGATGGCCAATTCAAAAGGTATACAGAATCATTGGAGTCTATGCCAACATCAAAGGAACGAATGATCACACAAGACAGATGGTCGGGCCTAAAAAAACGCTTTTCTACAAAAACGATGCTGTCATGATTCAAGTCAAACGAATCTGCAATCAGCACATTCATTTTTTCACCCAAGCTCACTTTTTGCCATTTTTTGATTTTCTCATTGAAATCAAATGTATGAAATATCTTATTGATCACACTGTCTCTTGAAGAATAATGCCTGATAATTTCCTTTTGTGGGGTATTGCAGCCACAAAAAACACAAAACAGGATCAGGGAGGTAATGATTTTGTTCATCTGGTATTGATCGATTGTTCTAATAAAGTTGAGTCAAGAAAATAACCGGTGATGTCATTCTTCATATAAAATGAGATCCTCCCTTAATTAAGACACTTCTAAAGTTGAAAATCCGGGGTCTTTCTGTTGCAAATATAGTTCAAATTCATCAGGTGGTTTATCATCTAATGAACTATGTGATCTGAACGAGTTATACTCTGTTTTCAAGGTTTGTATCTTTTGATCTGCATCCTTCAAGGAAAGGAACCAGTTGGTGTTAAGTCATTCATCTCTGAAAGCTCCATTAAAGGATTCAATAAATGGATTGTCCATGGGCTTCTCTGGTCGTGAATAATCCAGGATCACCCTGTTTTCATATGCCCATTTATCCAAGACTTTTGAAATGAATTCAGAACCATTATCAACCTGAATCCTTTCGGGTAATGCTTGCCTTTGGCACTTTATACTTTCCATCACATTTGCGACTTGTTCGCCTTTTATAGATTGGCCGACAAAAATTGAGAGACATTTGCGGGTAAAATTATCAATGACTGTCAATACACGGAAGCGAACATTATTAAACAACTGGTCTGCCACGAAATCCATGCTCCAACATCTGTTTGGCCTGTCAATATCGATCCTGTCCATCCTATGAGCCCCTGCCTTGCTTCTTCTTGGTCTTTTGCTTCGAAGATTCAGTTGTTCTAATTTATAAAGCCTGTAGACTCTTTTGTGATTGTCCTTGAAGCCTTCTCGTCGTAAAAGTATGAAGATCCTCCAGAACCCATACCTGACGCGCACATCAGCAATTTCTCTCATGCGCTTGCGTAGAAACTCATCAGCCCGGTATTTGGCATTGTAATACATACCTGAACGGTGCGCCTGGACAACCTTGCATGCTCTGGCTTTGGAAACACGGTATTCATCCATCAGATATTGCGCCAGTCCTCTCAAGAAGACCGGCTTTAGAGCTTTTTTTTCAGAATCTCCTGCAACATGTGCTTGTCAAGACTTAGATCAGCAACAAGCTTCTTCAAATGTGAATTCTCGTTCTCCAACTCCCGGAGGCGTCCCAGCTCGGTCACACCCAAACCTCCATACTTCTTCTTCCAATTGTAAAACGTCTGCTCGCTGATGCCCAATTTCCGGCACACCTCGCCTGCAGAGACTCCCGTCTCCGATTGCTTGAGCGCAAATGCAATCTGCGCCTCCGTGAATTTTGATTTTTTCATGGCAATATTCAAATGTATTAAATTTAATTATCGCCCCGAATCCTCTATTTTTTATCTGTCCCAATTTTTGGGAGGAGGTCAGACTATATAAATCATTCATGAACGAAAGGAAATTTAACTATTGCATACTCTCATCTTTTTAACGTCAATTCTTACATTATTTTTATCAAACTTCCATGCACCGCCTTCTTTCTTAAATGTAGTGCGAGTATTAGGATCATACATTTCAGTTCTTTGAGGATTTATATAATAACATCCATTCCCCGCAGGTTCAGGCAAATACAATACAGGTCTAGTTGTGTTAGATGTTGTAGTCGCAGGTGAAGAACTGGTACTTGTGGCAGTAGTTGAATTTGTTGAAGTTGTGCTACTTGTACTACTTGAACTGCTTGAACTACCAGAATTAGTTGAAGTTTTCTTTTCAGGATTCACAGCATCATTTACTAAATTTTGGGTTGTATTTGTAGCTATTGAACCGACGGCTGTTACTTTATTAACTATTTTTGCGACAGCTTTAACTTGCTTTGTATGACACACCAATGCATTTATGGCTTTTCCTGTAATATTACTTTTTGAAAATTTATTCGCAATTGCCTTATTCAATTTATTTGTAGCTAATTTTGTCATAGAGGACCAATACTGAACATCCGCATTCTTTGAAACTTTAGATGCAGATACTTTTTTTGTAATACTTCCTCCAATTTTATTAACAGTAACTGCTACTACAAACGCCTTATTAACTTCACTAAAATCTTTTGTACCTTTAAAGTAATTCTTATATTCACCAGAACCTTTTGCATCAATAGCAGCTTTACCATACTCTAATGCGCCTTTTGCCAATTGAGTACCTATTTTAACCCATCTCTTACAACCTGCTTTAGGATCATAAATTCCTTGAAGCCCAGATATTCCAACATCTGCCCAATCAATTTCATCAAAAAAACACGCCCTCAACCCTTTATCTCTCTTAGTAATTAGGTTCGAACAAACTTGACCCGCATACTCAAATAAGAGTCCCTTAAAAAATCCAGGGACACCCATTTCACCATCATTGTCCATGAACATTATTGGATTGTTATAAGAAAAAAGATAGGGAGATTCATCAACAAAATCATCTGACATTGGATCCATACTTAACCACCTACCCAATCTAGAATCATATATTCTGGCACCAAAGTCATAGGAACCACTGACAACATTAAATTCATCATCTTTTTCCTTTCCATTAAACGAATACTTATATTTAAAATTAGGATCACTCCAACTTCGACTTTTTATTATCCCTCCAAAAGAATAATAATCACAAATATTAATTAGCTCAGGTTCAAAGTAATCCACTGTCACACCTCCAATGCTCCTTGGAATTTTCTTATCAGAAACAACTACAAGAACATTGTTCAAATAATTACTTAATTCATACGCTTTAAAACTTAATTTCCTATCAGTATTTGTGATATTTACACTGCTGAGATTTGTACCATTATCATACAACAATTCTTTTCTATTATCTACACCCAATCTAGAAGCTCCATGGATTACCCTTGATGCAAGATAAAGTTTATCAACTGAACCAGAGGCAGTCTTTGTTATTTCATAATTTGCCATTTCAAGACCATCTGCATCATATACATAGTAATAATGCTTTTCATTTGCTACATTTAATGGTTTATTTTTAACGATCTTGATTATCCTTCTTCCATTTGCATCATATTTAAATTCTAAATCCGGTTTGGCACTACCTATAGTCCGTATGACCTTCTTTACTTTACCTGTCATTGTCCATTCAATACTTGCAATTTGCTCTGAATTGTCACGTTTTAAGTTACCCAATTCATCATAAGCATAATTGTTCAATGTATTTATTGTTGCATCTTGTGCATTATTGAAAGTCCCTTGATCATCGATATCATCTATATAAGCGCCACCAGTAATGGCATCATCAACATGATACAATTTATTTGATATCAAATTACCTGTACCTATTTGGGTATTATATCTGTAATCGATATTGTCCATTTGAGCAGAATTACCCCATCTATTGACATGACTTATATTTCCTAATTTATCATAAGTAAAATTCTCTAAATAAGCACTTGGCGTACTACCACTGAATTGCCATGTATTTGTTGCTGTATTAATATTAAAGAAACTTCTGGCTTCTAATAATCTATTTAATTGATCATAATTGTAAGACACTCCTTTAATGTCCGCAAAAATCGACCTTGTACTATTGTAATTTGACACGTTTGGAGAAGCCGTAATGAGGTATGAAATATTACCATTCCACAAATCCTGACGACTATTTATTAAATCAGAACCTAAAACTTGAGATTCAAATTTTTGAGAAATTGAATTCCCCTTTATATCCTGATAATCGCCATTGTAATACCCCAAACTATATCCAAAAACATCTTTTGCTGTAAATTGTCTGGGACCTCCAAACAATCCATCTTTTCCTATATCACGGTCAGATTGCATTGTTGAACTATTTATGCCTTTCAACCATCCATGAATTGTATATGCATAATCAATTCCTTGCACTTTTAAATCACCAATTACAGTTCTTGCAATAGCTCCATGATTATAGAAAGTATAACTTGCATCTTTATCCCACCAAATCTCATCTTTACTGGTATAAACTTCTGAAATTCTGTTATCCTTATCGTAAATAAATCTATGAAAATATTGATCTTTAGAACC
>DASWYG010000331.1:0-16426 GCA_036405075.1 Bacteroidia bacterium
TATATGCCCAATCCCATTTTTGGATCATGGCAATAACTAAAAAACCAATACTGATGGTGAGTACGGTTTTAGCAGAATTGCTTTTATTCTTGTTTGGTTTCATTGGTTTAAAACAAAGTGTAAATGAAAGGTGCAATAGCACTTGAACTTCCGAATACCAGAAGAACGCCAAGTACCAAAAGTACCACAATCATGGGAATGAGCCAGAATTTCTTTCTTTGCTTCATGAACTGCCATAAGTCTTTTAAAAAATCCATTATTGTTTTTGATTGATGATGTTGAATATTTCGGGATACAAAATGTCTGCGACCACTGATGCTCCTCTATTTGTGAAGTGTATCTGATCATAATAATTGTCTAATGAACGGGGCATTTTATCGCCCAATTGAATGCAGGGAATTGAATTCTTTGAACAGTATTCAGACAATGCTTTGTTGTACAGATCCATTACTCTCCAGGAATTGCTTGCGGTGTCATCAAATTTGGGTTGAGTCACAAATACACTTTGAATTCCGGCTGATTGACAAAGTTGATGAATCTCTGCTATCCTTTTGGTATAATCAGGAATCATTTTTGTCAATTTCAAATTCAGCTCTTTTCGGGAATTGCTATCCATTTTATTCAGGTCGTTGTTCTTATAATCATTTGGATCATTGCCATGAGCAACATTGACCTTGCTTGATTTTGAAGCTTCAATCAAATTGGAGATCAAGGTAAAGAGTTCGGATTTTTTTAGAAGGGTTCTCCAAAAAGATTCTTTTCTTTTGATGAGAAATCCATCTTCATTATCAAATGAAGATTTAACCAAATCGTTGATTCCGACCAGAAAAATTGCGTAATCCGGTTTTAATTTGACCACATAATCCCTCATCAAAATGATGTGACCATAAGTTGAACAACCATCAAGACCGGCATTGTTCAACCAAACATTAGGGTCTTTGATTTTTAATTGCTGATACAAATGAGCAGACCAAGTGGAATCATCGGCAAGTAAAGAACATTCGGTTGTACTTCCTCCAATGGTTAAAATGGTTACAGCTTTGCTCCAATCATCTCCTTTTGGTGGCTCGGGCCCTCTGAATCCTATTGAATTGGTAGAATATGTGAATTGATCTTGAAGTCCTTTTATCGGTGGGTCAATGACAACATTTCTCTTGTAATTACTTTTTAAGATGATTTCATTGCCTCTAACCCTTGATTGAAATGGATTGTATATTTTGAGAATGATTTCGCACAATACCAGAGATAGTATTATACCAAACAAAACTGTCAAAGATTTCTTAAACCACATATCAATCTTTCTTAAATGTTACCATCCATTTTTCCTTGTTTTCCCAATCGATCTGTTTGGTCTTTTCAAATACATAATCATTGATCACCAACACATCCATTTCAGTGCTCATAAAACACCTGAAAGCATCATGTGGCGTACAAACAATTGGTTCTCCTCTCACATTGAAGCTGGTATTGACCACTAAGGCATATCCGGTTTGTTGTTTGAATTCATTGATCAAGTTCCAATACCTTGAATTGCTTGTTTTATGAACGGTTTGAATTCGAGCTGAAAAATCCAGATGTGTGATGGATTGAACATCGCTTCTTTTGTAGTACAATTTGTCCCACAGAGACATATTGTGAAAACCATCCGGTAACTGCGATCTTCTGGAAGCTTTTACCGGCGAAACGATCAGCATATAAGGAGAATCCGAATCTAGGTCGAAATAGTCTTTCACATCTTCTGCCAAGACAGAAGGCGCAAAAGGTCTGAATCCTTCTCTGTACTTGATTTTGAGGTTGAGCTTCTTCTGCATTTCCGGATTTCTGGCATCTCCCAAGATACTTCTGTTGCCTAAAGCCCTCGGACCGAATTCCATTCGACCCTGAAACCATCCTACAACCGCACCATCTGCCAATCTTGAGGCAACATACTTATCCATTGAACTTTCATCTGTGTATTTTTCATAAACAGCTTTAAGTAGTCTGCAAGTTTGTTCGATTTCCTTATCGGAATATTCCGGACCAAGGTATGAGCCTGACATTGAATCTTCACCGCTTTCATTCACATTGCGGTCTTCATTGTAATACATGTGAGAGGCTGCCAACGCCGCTCCCAGAGCTCCACCGGCATCACCGGCAGCAGGTTGAATGTATACATCCTTAAAAATATTTGCCCTAAGCAATTTTCCATTGGCAACACAGTTCAATGCCACACCTCCAGCCATGCACAAATAGTCGCAACCTGTTATTTTTTTGGCTTCTTCAGCCATTTTTAACACTATATCTTCTGTCACTCTCTGAATAGCGAGTGCCAGATTACAGTGGTGTTGTTTCAAATCATTTTCATCGTCTCTTCTAGGGAAACCAAATAGTTTTTCCCATTTGTGGTCATGAACCATTCTCAAACCGGTTGCATAATTGAAATATGACTGATTCAGCCAGATAGAGCCATCGTCTTTTATGTCAACCAATTCTTTTTTAATGATAGCTTCAAAATCAGAAGTTTGTTTGTCTTCCGGATTGCCATAGGGTGCTAAACCCATCAATTTATATTCACCTGAATTGACGGTGAATCCTAAGAAATAAGTAAATGCCGAATACAACAATCCAACTGAATGAGGGAAATCCAATTCCTTGATGAGGGTAATTTTCTTATCATCACCCAAGCCTATAGAAGCAGTGCTCCATTCACCAACTCCATCAATGGTAAGAATGGCAGCTTTCTTATATGGAGAGGGATAAAATGCGCTTGCAGCATGAGAAAGGTGGTGTTCAGGAAAAAGCAATTTCAATTTCTTTTTATCAAACGAACCAACTTCTTTCAGACTATCATAAAGTAATTTCTTAAGAAATATTTTTTCTTTCAACCATACAGGCATGGCTTTGGCGAATGATAGAAAACCTTTGGGAGCAAAACCATAATAGGTTTCTAAAAGCCTTTCAAATTTTAGAAATGGTTTATCATAAAACACAACCGCATCCAACTCATCTAGTGTCAAACCGGCTTCTTCTAGGCAATAAATTACTGCATGATGGGGAAAATCAGGTGTGTGCTTATCTCTTGTAAACCTTTCTTCTTGTGCAGCCGCTACGATCTTACCACCAATGGTTACAGCTGCTGCTGAATCGTGATAAAATGCGGAAATGCCTAGTATTTTCTTCATTCTTTATGTGCAATTATCCTGTTTAAAGGATGGTTCAAAATTAAGTCTCTGCGCTGAGATGCTATCCACATCAATTCATGATGTGTCAATTTCATTTGACGATTAGTTGATTGAATACTTCCGCCAGTTCAGCAGTTTTGTTTTCAAATTTAAAAGTTGAGATGTAATCCGCTTGAGGTTTATATGTCTCAAGTGTTTCTCTGTTGCGAATGATTTTTTCCAAGGTTTGGGCAATTTCTTCAGGGTTATCCGGTTGAACACAAATTCCCAAACCCGATTTTTCTAATATTGTTCTGCAATCAGAATCCTCTGCCAATGCCAAAATCGGCTTACCTGTCTTAATGTACTCAAACAATTTGCCAGGAATAAATAGGGTTCTATATCCTTTTCTATTCGACTTCTCCAAAGGCAAGAACAGCACGGTTGCTTCTTCAAGTTTTCGCAAAGAACTTTGTTTGTCCATATATGAACCAAATTCAAAGTAGTCATTTAAACCTTCACTGATCACTTGCTTTTGATTAACGGGGTCAATACTTCCCCACAATTGAATGTTCAGCTCTTCTGGTTTAACCTGATACTTATCCTTTAATATGCGTATGGCTTTTATCAAATAATAGGCTGACCTAGTTGAGTCATCAACTGTATCATGCTTATATGTCCAAAAAAGTCCTTTGATCCATTTCAAATAACTGTGTTTATTGGATGGGGTATATGCATTTAAACTGCCCGAATAGGCCAAAATCAATTTATTGTTAATACCCATTTGTGATGACAACTATTTCTGATTCAGGTTTAATTTTCCTTTTGACATACAATTTCTTGACTTCGTCAGTATTGACTATCAATACATCTGAGGCTGATAAGGCTCTTTTCTCTTTCCATCTGCTTATTAACCAGTGCCATTTTGTAGGAAATGACCAAGAATATGCATCGGTGTAAGGGTCTCTCATATCTGCCACCCATTTGACACCAAGTTTCTTTTTCAGTAATCGACCCAGAATCAATGAAGAGAAAGGACCAGATGAGGTATAAACCAATTTGATGTTGTTCTTTTTTACAAGTTCTGAAGCCGTTTTAAAAGTCTTATATGGCCAGATGGCTGATCTTTCCCAAAACAAAGGGTAGAAAAGCAACCAAAACAACCTGAACAATTTCAATTTAGAAAGTACTTGAATGGTTTTAAATGGTATAGCAGAAGGTGTTCTGTAAATCTCTGTGTCCTTAGGAATAAAATTCAGCAACGACTCATCTATCGTGTTGCCATTTCTTTTAATATCTTCTGAATGGATGGTTAATACAATTGGATCATAACCAAACTTGTTCAAATATTGAACGAATCTGGTACTCCTTTGTACTCCCGGACCACCCATTGGAGGAAATTGATAAGCAATAAAAAGTACCTTTTGATTCAAATTAAATCCTTATAAACAATGAATTTGTACTTTGTTGAATGTTGTTTACACCAAGCAATGTATCGATCAAAAACATCAAACGATATATCTTTCAAACTTTTAGGATGAGAAAGAATACACATCACATTGTATTGACCAGAAAAATATTCATGAGTGAAATGCTTGAGTAAAATGATATCTGACTTTGAAGATTTATCAAAAGTGATGCTGACCGGATAATGCGAAGAATCGAAATTTAAATCAATCATCTTATGCACTACGACATCTGAAATTTTTCGATCGTGTATGAGTCTTGACAGTCTGTACTTAAAACTTGTCAAAATGCGCTTAAAAATACTTATTTTACTGCTGTCAACTGTCATTATTGGAATTTCAGTGAGGCAATTTTCTTGCTTTGTAGATGCTTTAAAAAATCCGGTATCAGAATCGATTTTCCATTGATCTTTTTGCGGTGTATGGGTATGGTCGATGACCAGATTCTTGCCCTTTAATAACAAATCAGGTAATACACTTGAATCGAATACAAATCCATTTTTTTGGAGTATTTGTATGAATTCTTTTTGATATTTATTTATGGATAAACCGCCAGCCCTAAATGTTGAAGAAGTTACATTGAAATAACTCCTAAATTGGTCATAAGATTTTTCAAAGTATTCATTAGCAATGTTAATACCGTACTTATCAATTAAATCAGAATAAGAAAATTCAGAATCATCGATGAGCCATAGTTCGTTTTCACTGTCATACACTGAATTCAGCCAGTGCGGATGAAAATGGAATTGCAACTCGTGACCTTTTGATTTTATTTCAAACACTTGATCCTTGATCAATTTTGATACATGATACAATTCAAATTCTTCTAATTTGACAATATACAATACATCAATAAAAAATACGAGTTTAACATTATAGGATTCTGCTATTTTTAAGATCCTATTGGTTTTAAGCAATAGCTGTTGATAAGCGTTAGAGCCATCAAAATAAATCTCGTAATCGAATGATAAAATAATTTTATTCATACCGCTTGAATTCCATTATTTCATATTGTTTTCTTCCAAAAAAGAAAATCGAATCAGTTAATGTGAATATCAAGTTTTTTAGTTTAATATTTAGTCTGATTTTATCAAAAAAGGAATTCCAAATGTGGAAAGGAATAGAAGTGACAGCCTGCTTTCTGATGAGTTTGAATCCATATTTTTCAAAAAATTGTATGGTATCAAGAATTGTCATTGCACTGGGATTTTCAAAATCCTTATTTTTTTTAGTGAAATATTTGTAATTACTGCTCTCTATATCAGGGAAGACAGCGAAAATTGAATTGAATTGAATTGAAAAATTTTCCATTAATCTTTCCTTTTCAGGCAAGCAATATAGTGAATTTACAAATAACCATGCATTATTACCATTATTAATCTTCAACTGAAAGATATCATCTAAGCGGCTATTTAAATTTAATGGTTTATTTTTCAAAAAATTAGAACTCAATTGTTTTTCATCTATATCAACTGCTAAAAATTGAATATTGGGAAATTGCTTTGCTGATAAATATGAAATAATGCCATTTCCGCAAGGGGCATCCACCACCAAATCAAATTTTTTGCCGGACAACATCTTATTGATTTTTATCGACCAAATATTTTGAGGATATTTTTGAGTGAAATGATTCATTACGATTGATTCAATGTTTCAATTATGAATTGAGATACACTCTTTTCGGTTTTTTTATATCCCTTTTTTTCCAAATTCAAGAACTCATTCATTTTCTCTTTCAACTTATCCAATGTTTTCACATGTACAATGTTTACACCATCCTCACAATAAATGAGTGATTTTTCCCTTCGTTCAAAAGTGATACAAGGCACATTCATCCATTTTGAATCCAATGACACTGTAGAACCAAATACGATAGACAAATTGGAAAGATACAATTGATCGTGTAAAGTCTCATTCAAATTTGAACTGCTGTAATTAGAATAACAATAATTGTCCAATTCTTTATCCGGGTATATAAAATCTTCAGGTTTTTCTAAAGGATGGGGTCTTATGATGAGATAAAAATCAGGGTTCTTCTCAAGAAAATCATACAGGTAATCTAAAGCAACGTTTTTTACATATCGTTTACCTTTAACGGTAAACAAAGAAATTACCTTTTTATTTTTGATCTTTTCTAAATCCAGATTTAATTTATTTGAAAATGTATAGCTCCTGATATAATCCTCAAGCAAATGGCCACTGACTATCAGTTTATTTGGATCTAGTTTGTAAGACTGAACAAACATCTCCTTCATTTTTTCATCCCACAAAAACCAGTAATTAAAATTGATGAATGCATCTTGGGCTTCGCCTGATTTCATGCCATTCATCGTATTGTAAACAGGAACATTACTCTTTTGCATGACTTCACTAAACGCTGCACCATATACACCATTCTCTGCCTCATTGATCAATACTTTTGAATGTCCATTATGAACGATCTGTTCTGCATAATTGATATATGTAGCGATCTCATCCCAGTGTGATATGATGCTATATAAAACAAACCAATCCGATGACTTTAACTTCATCAAATTGATCGATGGAATTGCTTCCTTTTTTCCAAAATTTGACAACTCAACCAGATTCCTAATTTCAAATCTTTCAATATCCTTTTTATTGATTTGTGGATCTATATAGACCGTAAAATCATCTCTCTTTGAAACATCCGAAAGGATGAACTGATATAAGTCGAGTTGAAATTTGTTTTTGATGTATATTGCTGATTGAGATGTAACATTTAAACTGTTTGATCTTTTTTGTGAATCAAACAATGAACTTATTTTGATTTTAAAGTATTTGCTTACCACCTTCAATCTGTTTGTAGAATGCATTGGTTCTACATAATGTATAACATCATCTTTAAATTCTTCTCTGATGCTGTAATGCAAGAATCCGGTTTTAATATTCATCCAGAAAATTGCCTTCTTTATAGCCAATGTGATATCATAATTCTTATAAACGAAGAATTGAGGAAATCTTGATTTAAAACCTTCAATAATAGCGTCATTGCTCTCCCAGGTGTACCATGTACTTTCAACTCTGTTCTTGGTGCAATTATAAAATATCGCATCACCAAACTTTTCGGGTATAAAATCAATTTCATTAAAAACGAACTTGTTTACACCTTTTGATTTAGCGCTGAGATAATCTTCTTTAGAAATTAAATTTTTAGCTAGGATCATGATGGATTAGATTTCAATACTTGAATGATTCTGTTGGATACCATTGACGAGTCTATTTGCATTGATTGCTGCTCACTCTTTTTTCTCACTTTTAATAACAATTCTATCAGCTCTTCTTTATTTCTTATATGTTTAATTTTATCCATATCGACATCTGAAATTAAAGACTCATCTGCATATTCGACCGATAAACATTCTACTCCAAATAACTTACTCTCTAATGATACTGTTGAACCAAACACTATGGTTAAATCCGACAAACTCAGTAAATCATATACCGTTTGCTTCGAATTTTTTAGTTTTTCGTCAACCAAATAAATGTTCTCATTGCCATTCATTTCAATCAGATAATCTGAAGGATTTTCCAATGGATGAGGTTTAATGATCACAAAAATAGTTTGGTCGCTTTTGAGTAGGTCATAAATTACTCTGAAAACATCTTTCTTTTCTTGTTTCTGTCCTCTTACCGAAAAAATGGTGATGACTTTTTTTGTTTTTAATTTCTCAGTGTCGATCTGTATGGTATTTTCAAATCGATGATGTGCAATGGCGTCCTCTGCCAAATGCCCAACATTGATTAAAAAATCCTTTTTCAAACCTGTTGTTACAGACATATTGTTCCTCATGTTTTCATTCCAAACAAACCAATGGTCGAATGCAACATCATTGTCTTGTGCTTCACCGGCCTTCATTCCATTCATTGTGTTATAAATAATTGTATCCTCACCCAATACCGATTTAAGTAAATTTCTCAATGGTTGATTTTCGCCTTCGTTGATCAGTAGGCTTTTCACTTTACAGGCCTTCATACATTCATATCCATTCAATTCTCTTGAAATCATCTTAAAATCCTTGTAAAGAATATTAAGAACCGATAACTCTTCTTTATTTAAACGAAAAGGATTGATCCATGGCTGGCTCGTTTCTTTTTGAAAGTCTTTTAGATTAAGCAATTCAACTCCATTAAGATCAATATCACTACCTGTGAAATCGATGTTGCCATAATGAAATATTACCAGTTCATGTGGATCAAGTTGATCTATGATGTAACGATAAAGTTGAAGCTCAAATGAATTGTTAACCAAAATGCCAATATGATATTGACGATTGATGGTAGTTAATTCTACCTTAGAAGCTTTCTGAACATTTCTGTTGTTAGACAAAAACAACTTGAAATATTTCAACAATGATTTTAAATAAGTATCCGGAAAATAAGAGGTTCTATCATAACAAATTGAATCCGGAAAATTTTCTTTCAAAGTGAGTTTAATGGCCCCAATCTTATAATTGGTCCAATATACCAACTTATTGATGGCCGGTAAAATATCAATTCCATTGACTTTGATCTTACCGATCTTTGACAAAAGTGAATTGATTACTCTATCATTGTATCGATAAGCTTCATGTGTACCACGCACTCTGTTTTCCTCAGAAAAATGAACCTCTACCTGACTTGGCAAATTTTCAGAAGAACGTATATCATAACAAACAACTGCGTTGATCTTGTTCTGTTTGATGTAAGCAACATCAGCATCTGTAATCGAATAATTGATGTAAACTTTAGAGGATCTCACTCAATTTTTCTGTTATAAATACTTCTGTTCTATGCATGGAAGTGTAGGTTGCTCCTCCAATGTGCGGAGTAACTATCATGTTGTGTTTTTCGGCAGCGTCCAATAACATACTCAAGTTGTTTTTTTCTGCTTGTTCATTTTGAATCACATCTATTGCCAATCCTTTGAAATGGCCTGAAATTGCGAGTTCAATTAATTTTAATTCATCGGTCAATTCGGCTCTGGCTGTATTAATGAAGTATTTGCCTTTCAGCTTTTCTAATTCAGCACTGTTCAATATTGAACCTGTATTTTCATCATAAGCAGCGCACAAAAACACTGCATCACTTGCATCGATCAATTCGATCATATTGTTCATTTTCTTACAATCAATGCAGTTGTCTTTTTCTATTGGATCAAAATAAAAAACATTGGCCGACATGGCTTTTAGGTAACCGGCCAAAATACTGCCAACTCTACCCATTCCAATGATACCGATGTTCGATCCATATATCTCAAAACCCTTGTGAGGGTTGCGATCGAACTTGTTATTTTGTTTTGAAAGAAAAGCGTTTTTATAATTTCTCATCAGCGCAATCAATAACCCAAGGGTATGTTCAGGTGTTGCCCTGATGGTGTTTAAAAATTCTGTTTCTCCTTTTAATGAAATGACCTGAATATGATTGTTTTTGCAGTATTCCAGATCTATGTGATTCAATCCGGTTGTTGGAGTGCAAATGAACTTTAACTTATTTGCTTTGCTTAAAAATGTTTGATCAAGCTGATGGCCCAACCGGACAAATAAGACCTCTTTATCAAATACAAATTGATGTATATCTTTTTCGAATAATGAAACATTACCGATGGACTTTAATTTTTTTAAAGCCAGTTCTGAAAAATCAGAAGGTTCAAGGATGCCAATGTTCATAGGAGTTTTCTAAGTAGCTCTAAGTCTTCGGGTGTATCTACATTAACCGATTTGTTCTTGTCCATGATATACATCAAAGGTTTTTCACCTATGACCAAGCCTTTTTTAATTAGTTCTGCAGATGAAATGTAAATACAACCATTTCTTACATAAGTTGATCCGTGGTCTTGTCGTCTTACCCCTTTATTGTGCATAGGACTTAAAGGGCTAGAGGTTTTTCCGTCTTCATCCAATTTATAAATCACCAGATCATTAATGTATTCTTCTTCATACGCTGATATCAGACTGTCATTATTTGAATTTAAAAAAAGTTGAATCGACTTTTCCAGATCTTCGACAGTTCGCATAGGGGAAGTTGGTTGCAGCAACAGAACAGCATCAAAATTAACACCTTGAGATAAATAAAAATCAAGTGCGTGTTGAATAAACTCAACTGATTTTGCTTTGTCTCCCGAAATGGATTCAGGTCTCAAAAAAGGGATTTCTGCGCCATACTTTTTTGAAACATCTGCTATCTCAGGGGAATCTGTAGAGACTATTACTTTGTCAACCATGCCTTTTTTAAGAACCTCTAAGGCAGGTAAAATGGTATAAGCAATAAGAGGCTGACCATTGACATCAATGATGTTCTTGCGTGGAATTCCTTTAGAACCTCCTCTTGCAGGAATAATGGTTAATATCTTCAATTTATAATTTTAGAAAATTTGAGAGTAATCCAAGACCTTCCTCACCACTTTTTTCCGGATGAAATTGTGTGCCGGAAACATTGTTATGTTGAACGGCAGCAGCAAATTCTAAATTCCCGAATTTACTAGTGGCCAGCACATCTTCCATTCTATCAGGTTTGGCATAATAGGAATGTACAAAATAAAAATCTGTGAGATCCTTTGATTGACTTAAAATTGTTGACTGCCACCTTCCATCTGAAGGCATTTTAATTTCGTGCCAATTGATATTGGGCACCTTGAATCCTATAATGTCTTTGGGCAAAGGCAAAACCTGCCCTTTGATCAAATCCAGGCCTTCTGTTGTATGATGTTCATGGCCTATAGTTAATAACATTTGCATGCCCAAACACACCCCTAATAAAGGTCTGCCTGTTTTGGCATGATTGCGGATCGGTTCTACCATTTGTCTGGAATTTAACTCTTTCATTCCATCAGGAAATGCTCCAACTCCCGGTAATACCAAATAGTCAGAACCTTCTATTTCATTAGACGATTCAGCAATTTTAACTTTTGCACCAACATGTTCAAATGCTCTAGTAATACTGAGCAAATTGCTCATTCCGTAATCAATTATGGTAACAATTTTCATTACTTTCTGATGTCTATACCAAGTTTACCAAGTTCTGATTTCAAGGATTTGATGTTCATTTTACCATAGTGCAGTGATTTGGCCACAGCAACTGCATCTGCGCCACTATTAACAGCATCGGCAAAGTGGGTTGAACTGCCACAGCCACCGCTTGCAATCACAGGTATTGAAACAGCTTCTGAAACCTTTTTTATCAGCTCCAGATCCATGCCTTTCTCAAGTCCTTCATGGTCAATTCCGGTTAATAAAATTTCTCCTGCACCAGCTTCTTCGCCTCTTACAGCCCATTCAATAACATCTATCTCTGTTTTTTCTCTGGCCACATCGTACCAAACGGAATAAGATCCATTTTTGTTTTTCTTAGCCTGAATAGAGAGTACCATACATTGATTGCCAAACCTGGAAGCAACTTCCGAAATGATTTCAGGTGTTTTGACGGCTTGTGAACAAATGGCAACTTTATCGGCACCACTTCTCAATATTTCTATTGCATCTTCGATGGTTCTGATCCCGCCGCCGACTGTCAATGGCACAAAAACATTATCGGTTGTTTTTTTAATGATCTCTTTTAATGAATCTCTATTATACAAACTGGCTACAGCATCGACATAAATGATCTCATCTATGCCATCCAGATAGTATTTGTTACAATAATCATTTGGAGAATCGGGCAAATATCGCCATCCTTCCAAATGTATCCCTTTTACGAGTTTATTGCCCTTTATGTCTAGTCTTGCAATTACACGTTTCATCCCGCTAGGATCAATTCTAATGTACTTTGTGCAACAATCTCCACTCACCATCCACTTTTTCCCATAGATGAGGAGATCTGGCCTTGTCTATCACTTCCCAATAGCGTTCTGCCGTGATACCCATGTAATCAAGCACTTCCTGAAAATATTTGGAAGGAAATTCGCCATCGTATTTATTGATCAATTCAATGCCTTCTTCTCTTGAGATGAAACCGTCTCTAATGTCTCGGTTCACATCATTCATGGCTCTTCCTTGTCCAAATTTAATGAACATGGTGTAATAATGTTGGCCATCGATTTTATCATCTAAACTGGCAAATTTGGTATATGTGCCCTCGCTTCTGCCATCTGGATTGGATTTAAATCCTGAATGTTCCATTGCATAATAATAGTTCTCCTGAGGCGACCAGTTTTTGTAAAAACTATAGAAATGCACTTCTATACCTGCTTTTCTGATATCAGATTCTTCAAGTGGTTTGTATAAGAACATGTCTTTGTCTTCAATACCGTGATTTTTTAGATCATTGATGTGAACACCTCCAAAATAAAGGTCTTCATTTTCCTTTTTACAGAAATGTGATATGTCCATCAACGGGCTTAAATTTTCATCAAACTTATTGTGAGCTTCAGCTTGATTTTCACCGTACATGATGAGTTGAACACCATACTGCAATGCAGCTCTGGGTGCCACATTTTTCTGACCAATGATAAAAGGTTGGAACGGATTAACAAGGTTTTCGAATGCTAATTTGGTTAAAACTCTGTGAACTTGACCATTTGGAGTAACCAGTACATTGTCGAATCCCGCATCGATCATACTTTGAAAATTATCCCATCCGATTTGTGTATACTGATGGGGTGCCCAGGTAACAGTAAGGGGATTCATTCCGTACTTATGTTTCAATTGATGAGCAACATAGAAACTATCTTTTCCTCCACTTGAAGGCACTATGACATCATAAGTTCCATCATTTCTTCTGAATTTATCGCACAGAGCTTGCAACTGCTTTTCTCTTTCGTTCCAATCTATGGTTTTCTTGAATTCAAACCATTTGCAAGTGTCACAAATTCCATCATCTCCGAATCCGACAGTTTCTGTGTCTTTAGTGGTTTTTTTAGAAAACTCTCTTTTTGTGCTTGGTCTCTGATTTGAGATGCAACATTTTTTGCAAAAAATTACCTTATCCGGCAATCCGTGTAGTGTTTCTGACATTGTTTATTAATAACTGATTACTTTTTTTATATCTGTTTCTGCGGTTGCTAATACATCCGCTATTTTCTCACCTGCAAATCCATCACCATACAAGTGTTCATGCTGGTAATGTCCGTGATCCAATTGAGTTTTTATGGCATTTAATAAATTGCTTTTATCATAATTGGTATCCATTACATTTTTGCCTCTCAATCTTCTGTTCTGTCTAGTCCCGATATTAACTACCGGAATACCCAAATATGAGCATTCTCTGATACCAACACTGCTATTGCCGATCAAACACCTTGAATGCACCAATAATTTCAAAAAATCATGACCTTCCATGTTTTTGAAAAAACGCAAGTGATTACCGGGATTTTCTTCTCTGTATGTACGAATGGCATTGCTGGTGCCATCACTGCCTGCATCCGGATTTGGCCAAAACCAAAAAGTTGGAATTCCCAATTCATGAACAACTTGAATCAAAGTTTCAGCTTGTTCCTTGGATTTATCAAACTCTGTTGTCACCGGATGTTGCATGACCACCAAATAATCGCTTTTGTAGTCAATGTATTTACCTACGCCTCCATATTTTTCACACGGATCGAAATCCAGAGCTCTGCTTTCATCGACATGTTTGGCAATATCAATACTAGGGCAACCGGTGATGTGTATTTTAGACTCATATTCACCCATCTTGATCAATCTTTGTTTGGCATCATCATTTGATACCAAATGCAGATCCGACAATTTTGTGATGGCATGTCTTACTTTCTCATCTATGTTACCTGTTACTTCTCCACCTTGTATGTGCACCAAAGGTATGTTCATATAACTGGCAGCAATTGCAGTTGCCATTGTTTCATATCTATCACCAATGGTACACACCATATCAGGTTTTAGATTGTCAAAAGTAGTGGCCAATTCCATAATACCGATTCCGGTAGTTTTGGCTGAACTCGTAAGGGTTGCACCCTCTATGACCATATACACTTTTTCGGCTATTTTAAAGCCATCTGATTCAATATAATTTACTGTTGAACCATACCTGTCCAATAAGGCAGATGCAGCCACTACGAGCTGCAATTCTAAATCCGGATGGTTTTGAATTGCCATTAAAGCAGTTCGGACCCTGCTGTAGCTCGGACGAGCTGTTATGATGACACAAATTTTTCTTTTACCCATTTAAATCACTAAAATTTAAGAAGCTGTTTTTACTCATGTCTGACTTTAACTTTTTGCCAATGACAGTTTTATAATCTTTGGCAGATATGCCCAATTCAGCGGGTTTTTTGGTTTCCAAATCCTCGAATGTGAGTATATGACCCGCTTTGAGTTCCTTGTTCAATGCCAGTGATTTTCCAAACATGGTTTTCAAAACCCCATATTGATCGGTATCGTTTTTATCCACCGGATTTTTCAAAGCCCTTTCTATTTTTCTGACTCCATCGGCAAGTTGTTTGAATTCTGAAATTGTCAGAGAAGATTTGGCATCCGGACCAAACATGGATTTGTCAAAAACGACATGCAGTTCTAGCATTTCTGCTCCCATAGTCACTGCAGCCAATGACGAATATATCTCACCAGAATGGTCACTTAATCCCACTTTTCCTAAATTCAATTTTTTTAATTCCGACAAAACATTCAATCCGTATTTTTCAGGGGGAGTTGGATAAGAAGTTGTACACTGGAAAATGCCCTCAAAATTACCATTATGTTTGCTAATGAAATCAATTGAAGACAAAATTTCTTCAAACCCACTCATGCCCGAGGACATTAAAATGGACTTACCGGTTCTGCAGATCTTGTCCAACATCAATGAGTTGGAAACTTCACCACTGGCTATTTTGTATCGATCAACATTCAATTTCTCCATCCAATCAACCGCTTTTATGGAGAATGGTGAACATAAGAACCTGAATCCTTTATCCTCACAGTGCTTTTTCAAACCTGCCCATTGTTCAAGATCAAACTCCATTCTTTTCCAATAATCATAGCGGGTATTGTCTTCATAACTGAATTTGACCCTGAATTGCTCCTGATCACTGCTTTCCGCTTCTGCTATGTGCATTTGAAACTTAATGGTGTCGGCACCACTGTCTTGTAATGCGTCGATATAAGAATGCGCAATTCCGAGGCTGCCTTCATGTGCCTGAGCAATCTCAGCAATGATCTCTATAGTAGACTGATTAGGCATTGTAATATTTGAGCAAATGTACTGTCAAATCCTTGTATACTAAAACTCTCTTTTCAACGGCTCATTAGATTTTTTGTCTAATGCATACACTTTAAACACCGTTATGAAGTATCTCAAACAATTGCTTGTAATTCGACCTCATATCAAATGTTTTCAACCAGTATTCTCTCACTTTTTGTCTGAATTCAATTGAATTCATATTGGAAGAATAAAAGTCCAAAATTGATTTAGCTATTTGTTCAGGACTAGAATCTTTTGGGATTAACGTACCTGAATTTGGCGTTACAATTTCTTTACAACCTCCCACATCTGTTGATATGACAGGAATACCAAAACTAATGGCCTCCATCATACTAACCGGTATGCCTTCAGATGCTGAAACACTGATGAAAGCAGTAATAGGTGTAAATTCATAGAACTTATAAATATCTTCATTGTCTTTTGCGCCCATGGCTGTCATTTGTATATGTTTGCTATGAATCAATTCTTCTTTGGCTTTGATGTATTTAGGTATGGATTCGTCATTTTTTGCATCCAAATTCTCATCTCCCAAATGGAACCATTTACATGGAATGTCAATGTGCATTAATGCTTCTGCAATCAAATGAATGCGTTTGACATCTCTAATTTTTGCGCAGCTTACAATCACCAATTCATCTTTCTCAAATGGATTCAATTTTTCATGGTAAAAAGAAC
>DASWYG010000332.1:0-37690 GCA_036405075.1 Bacteroidia bacterium
ATCGTTTTTTAAATAACCAACAGGCGATACACCCATGTTGATGCCAAAACTCCAGGCTTTGCCCATGTAATGAGAATGACGCTGACCATATAGATTTGTCAAACATAAACATACACCAATCAGAATCAATCTGTAAGTACATCGGGTGGTGTTTTTAAAACGATTCATATTATGGCTGACCTTCATATTTTGTTTTTAGTTGATTGATTTTATCAGGCGTTTGCGTCAAATGGTCAATGATTTCATACACCATGCACTTGACTTCAACATCCAATGGTTTTGTTTTTTCAATGTTTTTCACCCAAGTGTAGACGATTTTATCGGTATTAGGATCAAACAGATAAAATTTTAAAGTAATTGAATTGAGGTAGTGTTCAAAACTCATGATCGCAAATTGAAGATAACTGCTATCCTTAGGCAAATCATCAAATGAATAACTCAGCAAATCCAGATCCCCATAATTGAAATGCTCATTCTTCCAAGTCATCCATGATTGAAAGTGATTGAATGACTCAGTGTTCATTTTTACCTGATCCTGCACACCGATGAATTTTATTTTTAAATCTTTTTCCTCAGAAAAATCTATAAGCCATTTTTCATAGTTCTTTCTGATGACCTCATTTTTTTGTGAAGATATCTTGTTGTTGTTGATCTTTCGAATGAAGTAAAAGCTGTCTTTGTAAATGTAATAGTCATTGTATGAATTAAAGTCGGGTTTTTCCATGGTGATGGCATGGATGTTCAAAGCAGCGCCATAGTTTTTAACCAGATTTGAAGAGTCTTTCTTGAAGTCGATGTAACGGGGCGTTTGTTCCAGGTTTTTAAGACGGATCGATTTGATCTCTGCATCAATAAAAGCATTTCTCAACTTGTCTATTGATGTAGTATTGTAAAATGAATAGTGATAATAGATCAAGCCTTCCTTTTGAACAGATAAAGCATACATTGAATTGGGCGAACTTATCATCAAACTGTCTTCTACTGCTGTTTTGAAATTGTAGCTTTTCAGTTTGTAGAGATATGTAAGATCAAATAAACATTGGTCCAACCTCGATTTGAAAAACTCAGTACCATATTTGTCATACATCTTAAACAAATAAGCTGCTGAAAGTATTTCCATCTCTTTTGCCGGTAGTTTGTGAAAGAAATAATACAATCTTTTTGCCTCCCCATCAGATAATATCCATTCAGGGGTTTGATTGGCCAATTCGCGAGGACTCAGTTTCAGAGCCTCTATTTTGTTTTTTTGTTTGGTGACGGCATACAAGGCTGCGCCCATTATTTCATTTGTAAAAGCAGATTCTCCGTAAAGTTTTTCAATCAAATAGGCCGAATAAAATGCTTTTTGAGCTTCTGCATTTTGTAATTCTATGATGCATTGTTCATGTCTTGCAATTTTTTGTATCCAATCAAAATGTTCTTTACTGATGCAGTATTGTACATTGCCTTTTGTTGCATGAGGGCGATTGATGACATTGATCTCATTGATGCGATCGTCCAATTCAGGATGTGAGTTGAATTCTGATAAAATGGGTTGGTTTTCAGATTTATCATCACCCTTCAAAGCCGCCAGATGCAGGGCCTGAGGGAGTCTGTAAGCATTTTGAGTGAAATAGTCGATGGTCCATTTGATATTGGAAAATGGTTTGTTTGCATTTTTCAAGATATTCAAAGCACTTTCTACATTTTTTAATTCATAATCAGAATTTTTAAATAGTTCATAACCCAATCTGTCTGCCTCAAATTCATTTACTCGACTGAATGACATCAGTTGGCTGTATCGCTGGTAATTGTCGATCTTATTGCTTTGATTCAAGTCTTCCTTTTTCTTATTGAATTCTGAATTGTGATTCAACTTGAAGTGTATGGATTCATGACAAATGATAAAAGCCAATTGTGCTTCATTTTCAATTTTTGCCAACATGCCGGTCGTCACCATCACCACGCCGTCCGGATTGCACAAAGCATTCATCGTGCTTGACTTTACAACAAAGAATTTCAGTTGTTTGCGCAAACCTGGATCTGATTTCAATGCATTGTCTGCAACTTTTTCAACATATAGGGTCAATGGGTCTCCATACAACACATTGCCTGAATACAAGAGTCGTTTAAGTCTGAGTCTTACCTCGGGTAAATTTGCACCGAGATCATTGAATTGAGAAGGAATTTCACCTGAGCATTTGAGAGAATGATAGTGGTTAAAGTCTATTTCGCTTTGTGCAAATAAAGCTGTGTTGACCATTAACAGTGCTATCAGAAGCGTTTTCATTAAGCGAATATATGAGAAATGAATCAAAGGATATAATTTATCGGCAATGAATTATTATTGTAAACAAAACGATTTGATCACTATGCGAATAATAAGTATAATGTTGTTAATGTGTTTATTGGCATGCAATGAATCCAAGGGTTCAAAAAGCAAATCAGTTTCGCATTCCTTTAAAGAATTGATTGGACTTCACAATCGCTCGGACACCATCTTATTTGTTTGTATGGATATAAAACTAAAAGAATACTTGAAAGAGGTGCAGTGTTTTGCCGGAAAGTATTATCAGAGGCCAATTAAGAGCATCAACATACCACTTCCCCAAGGTCATTATCAAACACTCAGAAAAAGATACAAAGCAGATGCTTTGATCAAATACCTTGACACCATCAATCAAGACAGATACAAATTTGTAGTAGGTTTATGTGATGCTGACATTTCTACCATCAAAGGTTCTAACAAAGACTGGGGCGTTTTTGGATTGGGAAGTCTTGACCATACGGCTTGTGTAATTTCCACTTGTAGATTGAAACGCGGTGCCAGTGAAGAGAAATTGACTTTGCGTTTAAAGAAGGTAGTGATTCATGAACTGGGGCACAATCATGGCATCAAACACTGTGAAAGTGGGGAGCCTTGTTTCATGGTAGATGCACATGGAAAAATTTCAACCATAGACAATGAACCATTGGACATGTGTCGTTTTTGTAAGAAAAAGATCATACAGTGAGTTCGTTTTTTTTAATTATTCAGTTTTCGATCTCTTTCCAATACCTACCTTATACCCCAAAGATAAACTCACACCGGGTTGAAGATAATCATAGTTATTGCTGGAGTTGAAGTTGACAACAAAAGGGAGTCGAAGTTCTGGTATTAATGTGATTCTTCTGTTGACGGAAGCTTTAATGCCGATAACCAACGCTAAGGCCGCACTCGGTTGAAATGAATGTTTGATCACTTTGTTCCTATATATGACGTTAAGATCAAGCATATCAAATGTGGATTGGGTATGAGTGAATTGACTGTCAATATAAACTGGGCCTATTGTCTCTATTTTCCTATTCATACCGGCAAAAGCCTGCAGCCCTATAGTGGCAATCAATTGTGGGCTCGAAAAATAAAAGTTTCGGGAATAAGTATAAGAAAGCCCAAAACATGATCTAGCAGATTTATAGGTCTGTCTGCTGATGAATGAATCATGCCGCATGTATTTGGTTTGAACAAGTTCTCGGTATCCAAATGTCAAAAATTCAAAACCGTGAACATGTTTGTCGCCTATTGTATGAATCCCGATACGAGACCCTCTCGAATACCCTGAGTTGAATTTTGGCGCTACATTTATTCTGATTTCAAATTTTGGTGAACCTGCGTAGCCATCCATAACGGACAACGGAATCAAAAAGAAAAATAGTTTTTGCATGCCCTCCAAACGAGTTTATTGCTTGGGTATTGTGCAATACATTAAAACTCGACTTCAATCAAAGCTCATGAATCAATTTGCCTAAGGTTTTTAAACCTTGTTCTATTTTAGGGCTCCAGGGCATTCCGAAACTTAGTTTGAAGCAATCGTTGTATTGGTTTTGCAAGGTATACATTCGACCCGGAGCAATGCTTATTTTCTTCCTAACAGCTTTGTCATATAACTCTAAAGCATTTCTTTTTTTACCCATTTCAACCCATAAGATAAAACCACCTTCAGGAGAGCTTACTTTAATGTCTTCGGGAAAATACTCAGTGATGCATCTTAAGAATTGCAATGAATGGTTGTAGAGAGTTCTTCTCAAATTTCTGAGGTGGTGATCGTAACGGCTGTTTTCGATGAAATTGGCAATGGCTTCTTGGGCCAGTGAATTGCAAGCCAAAGAGTGGTAAGACTTAGTTCTGGAGATCTTCTCGTGAAACTTACCTGCAGAAACCCATCCCACTCTGTATCCCGGAGCCAGAGTTTTAGAAAAAGAACCACACCAGATCACATTGCCCGATTCATCAAAAGTCTTGCAATTGCTGGGCCTTTTGTTGCCAAAATGAAACTCACCGTATTCATCATCTTCTACCAATGGCACCCCATAATGTTCCAATAATTTTACTACAGTTTTTTTGTTTTCATCAGGCATACAACTGCCATAAGGGTTGTTGTAATTGCTTACCAGAATACACAAACTGATTTTTTTTGATTTCAATACTTTTTTCAAAGCATCCGGCTCAATACCTGTTATTGAATTGGTAGGTAATTCAAGTACTTTTAAGCCTATGTTCTTTGCCAATTGCAAGATACCATAGTATACAGGACTTTCAACAATGATGGTGTCGCCCGCTTTGGTTAAAGACAATAGGCTAAATGCAATAGCATCCATACATCCGGCAGTTGTGATGATCTCAGAAGCATCAATTTTACCACCCCACATCATAGCCCTCTGAGCAATCAGTTCTTTGAGTTTATAGTTACCTCTCAAATCGTAACCGATGCCACTGTCCGGTAATGACCTTAAAGCAGAGACTACCGATTTGTTCAATTTGGCAACCGGCAACAATTCAATGGAAGGTGTGCCCATAGACAATATGGTATCACATTTTTTCCTGTTGTTGTATACCGTTTCAATGATGTCTTCAATCTCTTCCATGCCATGCACACTGACAGGCTCAGTTGTTGTTGGCGATTGCAAAACACGTTTGGTATATGTCACAAAGAAACCTGATTGTGGTTTCGATTCTATGAATCCCCTGCTCTCCAATTCTATATAAGCTTGTGTTGCTGTACTCATACTGACCCCTCGCTCTTGTCGAATGGTTCTGATTGAAGGAAGTTTATCACCTGTTTTGAGCAATCCGGTTCTGATCTGATGCTCAATGTCCTTGGCGATTTGGAGGTACAACAATTCTTTGTCCATGATTTTAAGTTTTAAACTGTACTGCACAAAAATAATATTTCTGTATCTGTATCGGTATCATTTTTACTCACATTTTTGTTGCAGAAAACAAGCAAATGAAACCAATGAACATCCGAAGGGTGAAGGAGAAAGATACGTCTCAAGTATTGGAAATATTAAAGCCATACATACTTGAAACTGCTATCACATTTGAAATAGAAGCACCTACATCTTCATCTTTTAAAGAACGTGTTTTAAATATAGATTCGAAGTACCCATTTCTGATCATTGAAGATGCATCATCAGAAATTTTAGCTTATGCTTACGCCAATGAATTCAGAACCAAAGCTGCTTATGCCTGGTCGCTTGAATCAACTGTATACGTAAAGTCAGGACATCATGGCAAAGGACTTGGTAAAATCATTTATCAAACCCTATTCGAATTGTTGAAGTTGCAGGGATTTTACAATGTATATGCCGGTGTTGCTTTACCCAATGATGCCAGCGTCGCTTTACATAGAGGCATAGGTTTTAAAGATCTTGGCACGTTTGAGAACATTGGCTATAAGTTCAATCAATGGCACAGTACACAATGGTTTCAAATGCGCTTAAACAATGCCGATCCTGTATTGCCAACTTTATCCATAGAGACATTATTTGAATCAGAAACGGCAACTCAAATTTTGAAACAATATACAACTGCCTTAAATGGTACAACACAATCGTAATAGCGATAAAAAAGTCAAGAAAAAACGAAATTTTTTAATGGACAATTATGGTATGAACCTCTGTAACAGAATAAACAATCAATCGTTTCCTTTAAGCATGAAAGGAATTGAAATACTACCCATGGAAGAGCAAGACATTTCGAACCTGCTTTCGCTGAGTCGAGATCCGGAAATATGGCAACATTATTCGGTTGATGCAGGTAATGATCGCGTGTTCATTGACTACATGATGGGCAGTTTACTTCAGAAAGAGAATGGCAAGCGATTTCCATTTGTGGTTCGCCTCAAACAATCTGGCCGTGTAATTGGAAGTACGCAGTTTCTGGATATACAAGAAGAACATTTGAAATTGGAAATAGGTTTTACCTGGTACACAAAAAATGACAGAAGTAAAGGCATCAATGAAGTTTGTAAATACTTATTGCTGAAACTGTGTTTTGAAGTATTGGGACTCAGAAGGGTACAATTTAAAACCAATGAAAACAACTTGACTTCAAGGCATGCCTTGTTGAAAATAGGGACAAGCTTTGAAGGAATTCTTAGGAATGATATTGTAGGATTTACAGGCAGCAAGCGCAATTCTGCTTATTACAGCATCATCGAGGAAGAATGGCCGAAGGTGAAGCAACATTTGGAGCAACTGATAGAAAGCAAATCACAAACATGGACATAAAACATCTATTTAAATTAGAAAACAATTGGACCGGAAATAAGGGAAGCGGCACTGCTGATGTGGCAGCATACTCCCGTTTGCATCAGATAAAAATGGAAGACAAACCCGATCTGCAACTGACAACTGCAGATACACATAGAGGAGATAAAGGTGTACACAATCCTGAAGATTTATTGTTGGCATCAGTGTCTTCCTGCCACATGTTGTCATATTTGTATTTATGTGCCAAAGCAAATGTGATCGTATTCAACTATATTGATACAGCAGAAGGCATTATGATAGAACATGAAAAAGGTGGTGGACATTTTAAAAATGTTTTGTTGAAACCCACCGTCACCATTGCCTCAGAAGACATGAGAGAAAGAGCCATCAAATTGCACCACAAAGCACATGAGATCTGCTACATTGCCTCCTCTGTTAATTTTGAAATTGAGATTCAACCTGAAATCATCATACAAACTTAAATATTTTAAAACATGACAAAAAATGAATTGCTAAATGCTTACGACCGTATTGGGGAAGCCACTGAAAAAATGTTCGATTGCACTCAAGAAGAATTCACTAAAACTTATGGTCCCGGAAAATGGAATGTCAGACAAATTCTGCATCATTTAGCAGATGTAGAATTGGCCTTTCACAACAGACTCAAGAAAATCATAGCTGAACCCAAGCAAGTGATCTGGGCTTATGAACCTGATATGTGGGCCAATGAGTTTTCGTATAAAGACGCACCCTTAGACAAAGCATTGCGTGTTTATCAGTTGTGCCGTGAACTCAATCGCGAACTGGCTGAAACCTATTTTGAAACCATGCCCGAAAAAGAGTTTGTGCACAGTAAAATGGGGCTTAGAACATTGGCTTCTGAAATGGAAAGATTGGCCACACACAATGAACACCACTTAAATCAAATTCGACAAGCGTTGACAGCTTGATAAAACGTTTCTTGAAAGTGGTTCACAAATCATTTTCCAACCTTTTATTCAAGTCGAGGTGCTTATAGATGTCATAAACAGAGAAGCAATGATGCAAAGCGTTAAATAGAGGAGTTAAACTGGTTTGAACATTGCATTAATCAAAAGGAATTTTAGATGAGTTCCGGTAAAGATGAAGTACGTTTGATAAAAAAAATCATGAACAACAACCTAACCTATAAAAAAGCAGGTAAAGCCGATATAGATACCATAGTTCAACTCAGAATTGAATTTCTATATTGCATACACAAGGTCATTGATGATGCAGAATTGACACTGATAAAACAGGAAATGATTTCATATTTAAATGAGGCATTGGATTCGGGAGAATGTGTGTTTTATATTGCAGAATGTGATGGAGTGCCTGCCGGTTCCGGATGTTATGCATTGAGGAAAAGACCGGGCGGAATAGGCAATCCAAAAGGATTGGAAGCTTATGTCATGAGTATGTACACAAAAGATGAATTCAGACGTTTGGGCATCGCCACAGATATATTGAATCTATTGGAAGCAGAGGCACGAAATAATGACATACCAATAATGGAACTACACGCAACAGAAGTCGGAGAAAAAGTATATCTCAAATCGGGTTATGCCCTAAGTCAAGCACCTAACTATAAAAAAAGAATATAAATAAATAAATGAAACTACTACAAGCCATTTTAATCAGTTTTATCCTTTGGATAATATCCGCTTTTCAAACATTAAATGCCGCCAATGTGCCTTATGGCAACAACCCTGCTACTGGAAAAACCATTGTATTGAATGGTGTTAAGCACTATTATGAAACATACGGCAGCGGGAAACCCATGTTATTAATTCACGGTAACTTGACAGGTATTTCAGGTTGGGGAGCGCAAATAGAATATTTTTCTAAAACACATAAAGTGTATGCCATCGATTGCAGAGCGAGAGGAAAATCGGATATTGGAAAAGACACTTTGACTTATGAAGGCATGGCGCATGATATGGCCGAATTCATCTCCCAACTCAAACTCGATTCCGTTTCAGTCATAGGTAAAAGTGATGGTGCCATCGTGGCACTGATCATGGGTTACAAATACTCTCAACATTTAAAAAACATTGTGGCCTTCAGTGCCAATATTCGTCCTGATTCAAGTGCTTTGATTTCAACATCCATTAAAGAGATACATGAAGAAAGGGCAATGGCAGAAAAGAAAATATCAGAAGGAGATACAAGTAATGCTACTAAGGTATTGGCATGGAGAAATCGCTTGATGGAATTTCATCCCCATATAACCGGCGAAATGTTGTCTCAAATAAAAATTCCGGTCTTGATATTGACTGCAGATAGAGATCTGGTGAAACTCACGCATTCCATAGAAATCTATCAAGCCATACCATTGGCACACTTGTGTGTTTTGAATGGAGCCAATCATTTTGTTGCAAAACAAGATCCCAATGCTTTCAATCTTAGTGTCATGAAGTTCTTACAAGAAGGATACAGAGACGAGCAATTTCGATTTAAACGATAAAATTGGAACGATATCTGTACCGGTGTGTAAAACCTTTTGCTGCTGAATTAGCAGCTTAGTTGGCACATGGATATATTTGTGATCGAATTGGTAGAATAAGATGAGTAAGTTAGAATTTAAAAGATGGATTTTATTGCCTGTATCAACTTTGATCCTGATGGTGATAGTTGGTATGATTGGAAAACCTGCTGAAACACCGGTTAAATTGTCGCAAAATGACCTCGACAGTTTGGACATTAAAATTGGACAAATGGTGATGATTGGTATTGGCAATATGACAGAAATTGGGGATTCTAATGAACTGATGAAAACCATCGCTCAGGGAAAGGTAGGAGGGGTAGTTTTATTTGAAAAAAACATCAATGCCATTGCATCAGAAAAAAATCTTAAGAATTTGATCAGTAAAATGAGTGCTGCTTCTAAAATTCCACTATGGGTTTCAATTGATGAAGAAGGAGGAAAAGTACACCGACTAAAAGAAAAATACGGTTTCATTTCAATGCCTTCTGCTGCGGCTATGGGCAAAATGTCACCCGATTCAACTTATTATTTCTATAACCTATTGGCTGCCGAATTAAAAGGTCTTGGTATCAACCTCAATTATGCACCAGTGATGGACATCGCCCTCAACAAAGAAAATACTGTAGTGGTGAAAAACAATCGTTGTTTTTCAGGTACTGCCACAGGCGTTTCCGAACATGCTTTAGCCTGTGTCAAAGCACATCGCAACAATCAGGTGATGACCGTACTTAAACATTTTCCCGGACATGGCAGCTCTACCACCGACTCACACCACGGCATAGCCGATGTCACCAAAACGTGGACATTTGAGGAATTGATACCATACAGCAATTTGATCAAAGAAGGACATACAGATGCCGTAATGACCGGGCACCTTTTGAATGACAAATGGGACACTGTACCTTCAACATTGTCAAGTTATGTGATCAACGGTCTTTTGCGCAACTTAATGAGTTTTGATGGGCCGGTGTTTTCAGATGACATGCAAATGTATGCCATTGTGTTGCATTACGGCAGAGACAAAGCCCTTGAATTGGACATCAATGCAGGAGTTGATGTGATGATATTTGGCAACAATGTAGGGAAAAATGAATATCCGGCCACAGCCTTAGACATTCATACAGCAATAAAAAATTTGGTTTTACAAGGTAAAATCAGCATGAATCGCATCAACCAATCTTACACGCGAATCATAAAGTCTAAGCAATACCTCATGAAGTGAGTGAGTTGAAAAATAAGGGAAGCAAACTTAATATCTGAAATTTAGCCATAGAAGTCGCTCTGTCATCGATAATGGCTGCCACTAGTCAGATTGGTCGAAAAGTGCATAAAATGTAATTGAAGGTATTATATATTGCATACATTTGTTTCAATGCTTCGCCTTCTTTTCATTTTTTTGATATTGATGTCTGCCTGTTCAGGTAAGAAGGAAAAATTGGGTAAATTGGTAAAAGAAGAAGGTTTTATTAAATCAGAGATCAGCAGATTGGATTCACTTAAAGACATCAATACCGCTGTTCTGAGTACATCCAATTTTGGGAATGATTTGTCAAATAAGAACCAAGCTGAAATAAATGACAGTTTATTGGTCATTTTTGATAGCAGGTACAAAATTGAAAGAATAAAACTCAATCAACAGCTCGATTCAATCAGAAGAGAGATTGCGATCTTAAGTCCTGAAGCCATAGATTGAACGGCTTATCTTTACTGTTTTAGAGAACTTATTCAAATAAGAATTATTTAAATCAAACAATTGGTCAACTTAATTGTTATAGATTTCAATTCACAAAATTGAACTGTCAGATGTTTCAGTAATGTTATCAATTTGAAGAATTAATTTACAATCTGTTTGAAATATCAATCAAACCACTACATTTGTGAAAACTTGAAACAAAATGAAGGACATTTTTCCATTCTTCAAAAGCTTAAGACGTGGACAGCCTCTTGCAATAGGAATTTTAACATTCATGTTGACATTGGTATTAACCCAAACATTAAGTTTGATGAGACACAAGATCAAACGATCTGATGAGCAAAAGAAACTTCAAAATTCATTGGTATCCGCAGCCGATAGATTGCAAGAGCAAATCAATCAATCGCTTGCTGCTACAAAAACACTCAATTACCTTATAGAGAATTATGGAGTTCCCGGAAATTTTGGGAAAGTTGGCAAAGAACTCATTAAATCAAATCCTCTTATTCAAGCCATAGAAGTAGTTGAAAAAGGAATCATTACCAAAGTACATCCCCTCGAGGGTAATGAAGTTGTACTGGGTTACGATATTCTAAAAGACAGTACCCGCAACATCGAAGCTTTGGAAGCCATCAAACGAAGAGACATCTATTTTGCCGGTCCACTATCGCTCAAACAAGGAGGAATAGGTGTCATTGGCAGATTGCCGATTTTTAAAAACGACAAGTTCGTTGGTTTTTCAGCTTCCATCATCTTACTTGATTCACTTTTGTCTTATTCAGGTATACTACCCTCATTTGAACCTGATATCGAATTTCAATTGTCAAAACGCAATCCCAATACGAAACAATTAGAGTACTTTATTAAAAACACGGATACCGGATTTGCACCTGAAAATTCTGTGAGATTAAAAGTACAGGATGGTGATTGGATATTGCAAGTCAGGCCTAAAGACAGTTATTCGGTGTACTCAATTATTCCATTTGCATTGATGGGATTTTTATTGGCTGTAATAAGTGGATTTTTTGCATGGTACATTTCTCGCCAACCACTTTTACTCAAGCAATTGGTAGAACACAAGATGAATTTACTCAATGAAAATGAGAGATTGCTGAGCATCACCCAGGAGACGGCCAAAGTAGGTTCGTGGATGTTCGATGTAAAAGAACGTCAATTAAAAGTGAATGATATGGCCATGTACATCTTCAACATAAAAGAACGCGAAGGCATTACACTCGAAAAAATGTTGGACCGCTTGACCAATGATTCTTATAAAACAGAATTGAAATCAGCACTCGAAAAATCTATGAGAACCGGTCAGGAATTTGATGTGGATGTGAAATTGTCTTTACAAGATGGTTCTTTCAAATGGCTAAGAGTAACTGGTAAAGGAGTTATAGAAAACAAGCGTTGTGTGAGGATTTATGGCGCTATACAAGATATTCACTCTCATAAAATGAGTGAAACGGAGCGCGTGGATATATTAGACAGTATCAAGGACGCTTTTATAGCAGTAGATGAGAACTTTGTTGTGACCTATTGGAACAAAGCCGCTGAACACATGTTCAACCTTAAAGCCGAACATGTAATGGGTAAGGTTTTGGATGATACTGGTATCATGAGTGTCAAAGGTGATTTGGGTGAAGCACTTAAGTCGGCATTGAGCAGTCATGCCTCGAGAAGTCTTGAGTATTACTTTGAAAAAACTGATATCTGGACTGAATTGTCCATTTATCCCAAATACCAAGGTCTAACCATTTACCTCAGAGATGTAACAGTTCATCATCAGCATGTAGAAGCAATTAAAAGTCAAAATAAACAGATGAGAGAAATTGCCTGGATGCAATCTCATGTGGTGCGTGCTCCTTTGGCTCGATTGATGGGCGCAGTAGATTTGTTAAACATTGATAAAACCGAACCCAATAAGGAAAAATTCATTTACCTCATCAATCAGTCGGCAAATGAATTGGATGGTTTGATCAAAGACATTTCCCAAAAAACAGTCGTATTTAAAGACGAAGAAAACGGTTTTTGAGTTCATCATTTTTTATTAATTTGTGGTCGTTTTAAAAGATGTTCACAAATGAGCAAATACGCAGTTTAGCCCCCGATGATGCTTCGCATTCAGCCGGGTCATCGCTTTCTGTGATCAACCATTGGTCCAATTTAGGGGCAGATGATTCAGCCATTTGGGGTGAATGCAAAGGCAGTGGAAAAAATCCATATAAAACTTCTATAGATCTTGTAAATGTAGCCTTTAAATGTTCTTGCCCCAGTAGGAAGTTTCCTTGCAAACACGCCATCGGACTGATGCTCATGCATACAAATTCACAAGCGTATTTCTCTGATAAAAATCAACCTTTATGGGTAAGTGAATGGTTAGAAAAAAGAACATCTAAATCGGAATCAACCGAAAAAGCATCAGAACCTGCAACAAAAAATCCAAAAACACTTGAGGCAAGAAAACGAAAAGTAGCCTCAGGTGTAGAAGAAGTGCTCAATGTTTTAAAGGACCTTGCAAGAAACGGGATGATGGATCTGCCTGCAAATGGTCAGACATTGTTCTCTAATCTCTCAAAGCGAATGGTCGACGCTCAGGCTCCCGGTTTGTCGGCAATTGCAAATCAACTCGAAGACATCAATTATTACAATGAAAATTGGTCAACACAATTGACGGATAATTTGCTTAAACTATTTTTAATCGCGGATACTTATCCCAAGCATGCAGATGAGGATACCATCTTGGGTGAAGAGTTGAGGATGAGAATAGGATTTCCAAAGTCAAAAGAGGAATTGGAAGCAGAACCAAGTATCACAGACGAATGGATGGTGCTATCAACAGAAAGCGATCATCAAGCCCATCTTCAAATTCAAAGGACTTGGTTGATTGGCGCCAATACAGGTAAAGTAGCCTTGTTCCTTCAGTTTTATATCAAATCTCAAATGCCTGAGTTCAAACTTTTGCCGGGTACAAAAATGGAAGCAGATCTGGTCTTTTATCCTGGAGTCGCTTCTCAAAGGGTAAACATCAAACGACAAGGTCAAATTACATCATTGACAAAAGTAAATGGTCATAAGAATATTCCAATGTTGAAAATGGCTGTAGTGAATGAAATCATTGAGAATCCTTTTTTTGAAACCACAATTTGTCTGATCAACAATGTGAGATTAGGCACCTTAAATGATCTATGGTATTTGAAAGATTTGGATGCTAACAGTCTTTTGATTGAAGTAGATCCTTACAATGTAAGAGTGGTATTGGCTGTTACCGGCGGTCAACTGTTTGACGCCTGTTTATCAGTAAAAGGCAACGTATATAAATTGTCAGGATTTTTGTACAATGAAAATTACTTCGAATTATGAATGAGATTTGGGAAAATTATGTGAATACGGCATTATTGGGCACTTCCAAGAGGGAATTTAAACTTCATGAATTTGATTCAAGGTTAAGTTCTGTCATTCAACAAATCATGCATCAAAATGAAGAAAATGAAATACGTTTTCTTAGAGCTGGAGTTTTCATCAATCAATACCGAAAAGCTTCCCTTAGTCCATTAGACCAAGACGCAGAAGACATAGTGCCATGTGAGCCGGAAATCCTATTGCCTTGCCCCGAACATCTCAGTTCTGTTTACGGACGATTGCTGCAAGAAGTGAATCAGGAACTGATGCATTTGTGTTTAGATAAAATCATGGAATTGGATTGCCATTTACCTTTTAAGTATCTGGCCAGTTCATTGAATTTATTTGGTGAATCAAATGATTTAAAGAATAAGATATTGAAATGTGCCGGAAACAGAGGAAAGTGGTTGATGAATTTTTATTCCGGAACTCCAAAAATTGAACAATTACCTGAAACCATCTTTATTGATGGCAATACCGCTGAGCGATTATGGGCATTCGAAAAACTGAGACATACTGCGCCCGATCAAGCAAGAGAATTACTCGAATCGACTTGGAAAACTGAACCTGCCGCATTTAAAACTGAAGTTCTCAAAAAAATGAGGATCAATCTCAGTGAAAATGATGAGAATTTCTTGATCACTGCTACTAAGGAAAAAGGAAGTAAAGTGGTAAAGGAAGCCTATGCTAATTTATTGGTACTGCCAAACTCTAATGTATCGAAAGTGTTATCAGACTTTGTGATACCATTGTTTAAAAGAAAGAAAGGACTGCTGGGTGGCATACTAGGAACAGGTGAATTGGAATGGAACAAGGATTTTATAGTGCCTGCAAATTTTGCCCAATATGGATTTGATTTGTTGTCCATCAATGAAGGAATGACAGAGAAAGAATCGATTTTGTATCAGTTGATCGTCTACATCCAACCTTCCAAATGGATGCAAGCATTTGAAACAGATGAAAAGGGTGTGCTCAGCTTATTCAATCAGTCTTCAAACAGTGTATTTGTGCCTGCACTTTGCCTGGCTACAGGGAATTTTAGGGACATAAAGTTCGCCTCCGAAATATACAGATCCACCAAATTTGCAGCCTTGGATTATCCTGATTTATACAATTGGGAGGACAAGCAAAAAATAGTTTTGGATCTGATTCAAAACACCAATGTGAGGGAGCTAATTCAGTTTATTGGTAGTTCGAATGAATGGTCAACAGAGTTTACCAAAAAAGTAGTTTTGGGTATTATGGAATCAGACAATCAATTGGAAATAGAAAGCATATTGAATGCCATCAGGCAAATACCCGTAAAAGCTTTGGATGAACTACTGGATATGAAAAATATGCTTCAGATAAACACAGCCAGAAAAATAAAATTAATGAATGAATTGATAAGATTATTAGAATTAAAAAAAGAAATTACTTATGATAAATGACAATATAATCAGAGCGCATGCTGAGCAAGAATTTGCAGAAGAGATCGAAGTCCTTAAAAAGCTCGATGATGGTAAACGACCGCCCAATTGGGAAATGAGTCCTGCCTCAGTGGTCACATATCTGATGGGTGCAAAGCTGGACAATGGATTTGTGGTTAAACCAAAATACATAGGCAAACGCAGGTTAATGGAAATAGCTGTGGCAACCTTAGCAACAGACAGAGCATTATTGCTCTATGGTTTGCCGGGTACTGCCAAGTCATGGGTTTCTGAGCATTTGGCAGCTGCTATCTCGGGCACCTCAACCCTCATTGTTCAAGGTACTGCAGGTACAGGTGAAGAGAGCATTCGATATGGGTGGAATTATGCGCGATTGCTTTCAGAAGGTCCAACTGAGGCTGCAATGGTTGAAACACCGGTGATGAGAGCAATGAAAGAAGGTAAAATTGCTCGTATAGAAGAACTCACCAGAATGGGTTCTGATGTTCAAGACACACTTATAACCATACTTTCTGAAAAAGCAATGCCGGTACCTGAATTGAATTTTGAAATTCAGGCTCAAAAAGGATTCAATGTCATAGCCACAGCCAATAATCGCGACAAAGGCGTCAATGAACTTTCAGGTGCATTGAAAAGGCGGTTCAATACTGTCATATTGCCTTTGCCAAGTGGGATTGAAGAAGAAGCGGATATTGTGCTTCAAAGGGTAACCGATTTGGGTAGATCCTTGGAGATACCAGCCGAAATTCCGGCTTTGAGCGAGATCAAAAGAGTGGTTACCATATTCAAAGAATTGCGCGATGGTGTTACTGAAGATGGGAAGACAAAATTGAAAATGCCATCCGGAACATTGAGTACAGCAGAACTCATTTCTGTAATGAACAATGGAATGGCCATTTCGGCCTATTTTGGAGATGGAAGAATAAATGCAGCCGATCTGATTTCCGGTATCACAGGTGCGATTATAAAAGATCCGGTGCAAGATAAGATCGTTTGGAATGAATATTTGGAAATGGTGGTGAAACACCGAGAAGAATGGAGAGATCTTTACAGAGCTTGTAAAGATTTAAGTAATTGAAATGGGCATCAGTTTTTTTGGTATAAGGCACCATGGTCCGGGCTCTGCAGCCAATGTCAGGGACAGTTTAAACGCACTTCGCCCTGATGTTATTTTGTTAGAGGGTCCTGTCGAAGCAACCCCATTGTTGGAATGGGTCATGCACGAAGACATGCAGCCACCTGTGGCCATTCTTGCTTATGTACCCGGTGATCTCAACAAAGCTTTGTTTTTCCCTTTTGCCGAATTCTCTCCTGAATGGCAAGCAATACTTTATGCCAGGAAAAATAATATTCCACTGCGTTTTATGGATTTGCCTATTGCTCATAAACTGGCATTAAAAAATGAAGAGCAACCGCAAGCACAAAATCAAGAAACGACTTTAAACAACACAGGATATGATCCATTTTCTAAACTTGCAAATATTGCAGGATTTCAAGATGCAGAAAAATGGTGGGAGCATCAGTTCGAAAATCGTATCGACAGCCTTGGTGTTTTTGATGCAATCGATGAGGCTGTCTCAGCACTCAGGATGGATCGATTGATTCCGGATGAATGGGAAGAAAAATGCAGGGAAGCATGGATGCGTAAAACCATACGTGAGACTCAAAAGGAAATGTTTGCAGAAATAGCAGTCATTTGTGGGGCTTGGCATGTGCCTGCATTGAAGGCAGAAATCAAAGCCAAAGATGATAATGAAGTTTTAAAAGGATTGCCCAAAGTTAAAGTAGATTGTACCTGGGTACCTTGGTCGTATAGAAGACTGTCTTTTGAAAGTGGATATGGTGCCGGAATCAATTCTCCAGGTTGGTATCACCACCTCTGGCACCATCATGATCCTGATGGAATAAGATGGCTAAGTTCAGTAGCTGCAATTTTTAGAAAACAAAACATAGACATCTCCTCGGCTCATATCATTGAAGCAGTTCGCCTTTCAAATACACTGGCATCTATGCGTGGTTTGAGTATGCCTGGACTTGAAGAACACAATGAAGCCATTGTTTCTACCATGTGTATGGGAGATGAGATTTTAATGTCAGTAATCAGAGATGAACTCATCGTGAGTCCCAGACTGGGTTCTGTACCCAAAGATTCGCCAAAGCCTCCTTTGCAATTGGACATAGATGCCCATTTGAAGAAACTGAGAATACCACTTAGCGAATCACCTAAAGAATTGAATCTGGATTTAAGGGAAGAAAGAGATCTCGAAAAGAGTATTTTCATACATCGGTTAAAATTACTTGGTATCAATTGGGGATATACCCATTATGTTGGTACCAGGGGAACATTTAAGGAAGCCTGGACACTTCAATGGGATCCACAATTTTCAATTGATATAGTTGACAAGGGCATTTGGGGCAATACACTGTTGGAAGCGTGCACCAATTATACCATAGACATGGCTCAACACGAATCATCCATTTCGAAAATTGCAGAGTCTTTAAATGAAGTATTATTATCAGACCTACTTACAGCAGGTCATGGATTGATGAAAAGGATAGAGGATTTGTCTGCCAATAATTCAGACGTCATACAATTGATGAACACAGTGCCAATGTTGGTCAATGCTCTGAAATATGGCAATGTAAGAAACACGGATAAAACATTTCTTAAGAAAATTACTGATGCCATTATCTCCAGAGTTTGTATTTGCATACCTGCATCTGCAATATCCATAGATGAAGATTCATCACAAAATTTGGTTGAATCAATGTTTGGTTTCAATACTTCATTGAATTTACTGACAGAAAATGAATATGAAAATGATTGGATCAATGCACTAATGTCACTCAGTAACGGGGATGCAACCGCTCCTGTTGTTTCTGGTTATGCCTGCAGGTTGTTATATGACCTTCGAGAATTGCAATCCGACCAGGTAGGAAAATACCTCAGCAGAGCACTATCAATCAGTCGCGATTATAACCATGCAGCACTCTGGTTAGAAGGGTTTTTAAGAGGCAGCGGTACTGTGTTGTTGGTTGATAGAGAATTGTGGGAGATCGTCAATGGATGGATGGCAGAAATAGAAGAACAGCATTTTGTGTATGTACTGCCTTTACTGAGAAGAACATTCTCAAGATATGAGACCCCAGAAAGGCGAAAATTGGGTGAAATGGCTAAAAATGGCAGTAAGGCACTTCATGTAAAAATGGACAACAAAGTTGACCAAATTGCAGGAGATGCTTCGATGGAAATTTTATTGAAATTGTTTAAAATGGAATGATGGAAGACAAAGAACTGTTAAGAAGATGGAGAATGGTACTTGGAGCCGACCAAAATGATGGTACAGGTGTTCAACTGGAACCGGATTTTTCAGATATGGACAAAGTGCTAAGTGCTTTGTATGACTCTGAAAGAAAAGGAGGATTGGGTGCATCTTCTCCAAATGTCAACCGATGGTTGGGAGACATCCGCACATATTTTCCGGGAACTGTTGTAAAAGTGATGCAACAAGATGCATTGAAACGGTTGAATTTAACCTCCATGTTATTGGAGAAAGAATTGTTGGACAATGTTGAACCGGATGTGCATTTGGTTGCAACATTAATGAACTTGAGCAAAGCAATTCCCAATAAAACAAAAGATACAGCCAAACAAGTGGTAAGAAAAGTGGTGGAAGAATTGCTAAGAAAACTTTCGCAACCAACCATATCTGCAATCACCGGCTCTCTGAATAGAAGTACCAGAAATTACCGTCCAAAGTTCAAAGAGATTAATTGGGATGCCACCATTAGGAAAAACCTGAAACACTATCAAGCTGAGCACAAAACCATTATCCCTGAAGTTAAGATTGGCTATGGAAGACGACGGAATGCAATGAAAGATGTCATATTGTGTTTGGATCAAAGCGGTTCCATGGGAACATCAGTGATTTATTCCGGCATATTTGGTTCAGTAATGGCTTCTATTCCTTCTATGAGCACCAAAATGGTGGTATTTGATACAGAAGTTGCTGATCTGACAGAAGAACTTTCTGATCCGGTCGACTTGCTTTTTGGTGTACAGTTGGGTGGAGGAACCGATATTGATAGGGCTCTTAAATATTGCAGCGGTCTTGTCAAAAGGCCCAATGATACAGTAATGGTTTTGATCACCGATCTGTATGAAGGGGGAGACAATGAATCGATGCAAAAGCATGCTGCTGCCTTAGTAGCTTCAGGTGTACAATTGATTGTATTGCTCGCATTAAATGATGACGGTTCTCCGGCTTATGATCAAGACAATGCAAGTTTCATGGCATCTATAGGAGTGCCGGTCTTTGCATGCACTCCGGATGTTTTTCCTGATTTAATGGCAGCTGCAATAAGCAAGAAAGACATACATCAATGGGCTGCATCGCAAAATCTTACAGTAAGGAAATAATTTAAAAGAGGCTTCAAACAATTTCAATCTTGTATTGTTCGAATGGTATGGGCAATACTTATCTCATAGCCGGAGGCAGTTCAGGTATAGGGTTTAAATTGAGCATGCAATTGCTTCAAAAGGGTCATGAAGTCATTGTACTTTCAAGAAACAGAAGAGACTTATTGTTTGGTATAGAACACCATTCAATTGACTTTTCAGAAGAACAAATCAATTTACCGGTAATAGACAAACCACTGAATGGAATTGTTTATTTACCCGGCAGTATCAATTTGAAACCATTTAAAAGTTTCAGCTCCAATGATTTTATAAAAGATTACCGATTGAATGTATTAGGTGCTTTCGAAACGGTTAAAGCCTATTTGCCAAATTTGGTAAAAGATGGAACATCATCTGTTTTATTTGCAAGTACAGTTGCAGTTGGAACAGGTATGCCTTACCACAGCATGGTTTCGGCTTCAAAGGGAGCACTTGAAGGATTTACCAGAAGTATGGCAGCTGAATTGGCCCCATTGATAAGGGTAAATGCTTTGGCCTTGTCTTTGACCGATACACCCTTGGCCGAAAGATTTTTAAATACAGAAGAAAAAAGAAAAGCTTCGGAATCAAGACATCCCATGAATCGTGTTGCTGATCCTGAAGATATTGCCACTTGGATGAGAATGTTACTTGGAGAGGAATCTAAATTTGTAACAGGTCAGATATTGACCCTTGATGGAGGAATGTCTGCCTTGAGGAAATAAAATTAAAAAGATCTTCGGGCTTTAAACAATCTGCCTTTCAAGCGCTGGCTGCTTTTGTGTAAAGCGAAGAACAAAGGGGCTAATGAAATAAGGAACAGTGACATTTTGATCCACAACATAAAACCAATTGGATCGCTTAAATGTGAATTTGGAAACATTTCACGAATGTTTTGAGCAGAGCTGGGCAGAAGGATCATGATGAAAATAAAACTGCCAAAAAGAGAATAAGATGCAATTTCAATCGCTAATGTAAGAGTTTTCTGATCTCTTTCAGTAATCTGTCCCGTCTGAAAGATTTTGTCAATCTCATTGATGCCTGTTTTGTGATCCATTAAAATGGAGTCAACTTTTAGGTGCGGGTTCTCTTGATGATGATTCATTTGTGTTCTTAATGTTTTAGACGGCAAAATGCTTTGCCGGTTGCTTTAGTAGTTTTCTTCGTTGCAAATATAATTTCAAGGGAATGATTAAAATATGAAATAAATCACATTATCATGTTAATAATGGTTTAAGTTCATCAATTGGAGCTTTTTTCGAATGATGTTCATCATGTCGGATGTCACAAAACTCAAGTCATGCCTATTCGAAAAGAGGGTTTGATGCCATTGTTTGATTTTTTAGGACACTAAAAGAATGATTTGTTTATAATTGGTTCAAACTGTGACATGAACAGGAATTCAATTATTTTGGAGAAAATTCTGTTTCAATGACCTTTTTTCAATGTCACCTATGAATTTATCAGAACTTGAAAATAAATTTAATTATCAGAAAATCAGTATATTAATATTTTTATCCCGACCAATTGCAGCATTTTGTCGATGACCGCTGTCAAAGAATTCGAAAGCTGTTTATTCATGTTAATGTTGTTTGTTACTATTACGAGTGTGTTAACAAAGTTCATTGAAGGGCGGGCATACTGTTTATTTTTATTCATTAATCTGTTGTTTATTTGCTCTGTTCAATCAGCCCGCCCTGCAATGATTCAAAACCCTACAGCTAAAGTTCTCATCTTAGACGATTTTCACCCTGCATTCACAGAGATTCTAGGAGAAAAAGGCATCGAATTCAATTATCGCCCGGATTTTAAACCGAACGAACCGATTGATAACCTTTTGGGCTACAACATCATAGCGGTAAGAAGTAAAATGGATTTTACCGCCGAATTGATGGACCTATTGCCTGATCTCAAATGTATAGCCAGAGGAGGTGCCGGCATGGACAATATTGATGAAGTTCATGCAAGAGCTAAAGGCATCACCTTACTCAATGCCCCGGAAGGCAATAGAGACGCAGTAGCAGAGCACACCATTGGTTTGCTTTTGGCGCTGAGCAACAACATTGTAAAATCACACAATGAAGTTGCAGATTTTGTTTGGAAAAGAGAGGCAAACAGGGGTTGGGAAATTGGCGAAAAGACAATAGGTATATTCGGTTACGGAAATACCGGTTCAAGTTTCGCCAAGAAAATTTCCGGATTTGGATGCAAGGTCATTGCTTATGACAAGTATCTGATTCAGTTACCCGACAACCATGCAGAAAAAGTGGACTTGGAAACCTTGCTTCAGACTTCTGATGTCATCAGTTTTCACATCCCTCTTACAAATGAAACCAACGGTCTGATCAACCGTCAACTCATCTCCCGGATGAAGACAAATGTTGTCATCCTCAACACCTCAAGAGGCAAGATCGGTAAACTATCCGATGTACTTGAGGGTATAAATAGTGGAAAAATCAGAAGCTTCGCCGCGGACGTTCTTGAGAACGAAAATTTAAACAAGCTATCTGATGCTGAAACTTTAACCTTGAAAAGCCTTATTACTAGTAATCAGGCCATTATAACCCCTCATGTGGCCGGATGGACCACAGAGAGCTACAGAAAAATTGCGGTCGTTCTTGCCAAGAAAATTCTTGATTTTACGATGAATTCAAAATTAATTTAGATGAAAGTTGATTTATCGAAAAAAAACTAAGAAATTGCCTCACTTTTTTAATGTTAATTATCAAATAAAAATTGTTATTGTAAAAAAATAAATATGAATATTAAGTTTACTTTAAAAGCGACACTCATGTGTTTATTCACCCTCGGGTTTTTCCTGAGTGGGTATTCACAGTCGACTTTGGGCTCGATCCGGGGAAAGGTTTCCAGAAATGGTAGCGCAATCGGTGGTATCAAGCTCATGTTGTACAACGAATTTGGTGACTCAGTTACCACTGAGAAATCACAACTCAACGGTGAGTATGGATTCAATCAACTCCCTCCGGGTGATTACACCATTAAGGTTAATCAAAGTACAATCCCTGGTCGTGATTTCGATTTATACGAATCTGCCATTATAACTGTTGTCTCTTCAGGTACCATTTTTGATGTTGAATTGTTCACTGTTAACACCAAAGGCCCTGTTAGAGTAGTTGGTACTAAAAATGACCAATTGAAATCAACCAGTACCACCACCATTAAAACTGGTGATGACCAAAAGAAAACAGGTCTTAGAAGTATGACCTCATTCGCCAATCTTTCCTCTGGTGTTACCAGCACTCAAAACGGTGTGGCCGGTAGAGGTTCAAGGGTTGACGGAACTGCGGTATACATTGACGGTGTGCGCGTATCCAACTCATCCTTGACCCAAAGTATGGGCGGTCAGGTGGATATCCTCCAAGCCGGTATCCCAGCTCAGTTTGGTGACTTTACAGGTTTAGGTATATCCATTACAACAAAAGGTGGTAACATCAGTAGTAGAAAACTCGGTTCAATCGAGGTAAGAAGCTCAAGTGCGTTCAATTCATACCACCACAACCTCATCGAAGGTTTCTACGCAACTCCAATTCTTTGGAAAGTTAATCCTGACTACAAAACAGGTAAAAGCAGCATCAAAAGAATTCCGGTCGCTGCAATGAACTTTGGTGCAAACTTCCAATATCAAAGAGAACCACAACCATCTTATATTGGTTATTATGTCATTAAAGATGATGCCTTGGCTAAAATTGAACAAAAACCACTCCTTATCAATCAGGATGGTAGTTTCGTTCACGCAGCCAACTATCTGACTGAAAATGACTATCAAAATGTTAAAGTAAGACCTAACGTTTACGCTTTGTCATCTAATGCCAACGCTAAATTTGACTTCAGAATTTCTAAATTGGCAACCCTTACCGTATTTGGTAACTTTGCTTATTCACAAGGTGTCAGTGGTGGAAACAACATCATGGCATACAAATCAAATCCCCTTGGAACCAGTACCTACGCATTGGGTTATGTGAAATACACTCAATCATTTAAAGGTCCGGATTCATTGGCTAAAGCTACCAGAACCACACTCAACAATACCACTTTGACTTTGCGTTTCGACTATCAGTCTACCTGGGCTAAATCTATGGACAACGACCACAGAGACAGATTGTTTGATTATGGTTACATCGGTTCATTCACTCACTACCCAACTGAATTCTATTCTTACTACGGTAATTTGAACAACCCTAATGGTCAATCCAGAAGGTTCATCGATCAAAACGGTGACACAGTATATCTCAGAAACTTCTGGGAACAAACCGGTTTCAGAGATACTGCAATCAAATTCCAACAAGCAGATATCAACGTAACCAGAGGTAACTACACCAAATCACTTTATGACACTTACTCAGAATTTGGTTCAAACATCACCAGTGATGCTCAAATTCTTCAAGGTTTAGGTCTATTGAACGGATATTCTCCAATCAACGTTTATTCTTTGTGGAACACTCCGGGTACTCCACTTTCAGGTTATTCTAAATCTCAAAGTGAAAGATACACCTTGTTCGCAATGGGTGAAACTGAAGTAAAAGGTGCTTTGAATTCTGCTAAGAAAAATGCTTCTGGTCATAAATTGCAATTTGGTGTTCAATACGAGCAATCCATTGCAAGAGGTTATGGTTTAGGAGCTACCAATCTTTGGAGATTGATGTACCAATACGCCAACAGTCACATTTCTGAACTTGATAAAGCAAATCCAATCCTTTCTTATGATGCAAACGGTGTATTCCAGGATACCATCAGATACAACAGATTGGTGAACACTTCTAAACAATCACATTTCGATAAAGCTTTCAGAGATAAACTCATCTCTCAAGGTGCAACTGATGTGTATGGCAATAAAGTGACTGAAACCACTTTCATCGATATCAACTCATACAAACCATCAGACTTTACACTCGATATGTTCAGTGCTGATGAATTATTAAACAATGGTAGTAGCATCGTACAATATTATGGTTACGACCACTTGGGTAATAAATTGAGAGGCAAGCCAAGTGTCAATGATTTCTTACAAGATCCTGCAAAACGTGCAATCGGTGCTTTCCAACCTATCTACACTGCAGCTTGGTTCCAAGACCAATTCAATTTTAAAGACCTCGAATTCAGATTGGGTTTGCGTATTGAAAGATACGATGCCAATCAATCTGTATTGAAAGATCCATATTCATTGTATCCGGTTAAACAAGCTGGTGAAGTAAAAGAAATTGATGGCAATGAAGTAAGTCATCCATCTAACATCGGCAGCGATTATGCTGTATATGTGGATGATGTAAAAAACCCAAGAAAGATTTTAGGTTACAGAAAAGACAATACCTGGTACGATGAAAATGGTACTCAATTGTCATCTCCTGATTTGATCGCAAACAGAACCAGTAATGGTAAAATTGCTCCATATCTTGTTGATCCAAACAACCAACAAATAACCTCTGAGTCTTTCAAAGACTACAAACCAAAAGTGAACATTCTTCCAAGGGTATTCTTCAAATTCCCTCTTAGTAACAAGAGTTTGTTCTTCGCCAGTTACGACGTACTTGCTCAAAGACCATCTGCAAACTTCGCAACCATCGATGACTACTATTACATGACTCAAAAAGCAAGTGATGCGATTTCAAACCCTGCATTGACTTCAAGATTAACCACTGACTATCAAATTGGTTTCAAACAAAAATTGTCTGAGTCTACACTCTTGAGTTTCATCTCTTACTACAGAGAAACCAAAAATGATATCTCTGCGTTCCAATACAACAACGCATACCCTATCACATATATCAGTTACAACAACCTCGACTTCAGTACTGTTAAAGGTTTGATCCTCGAGTTGGATTACAAAGCAAAAAACAACATCTCATTGAGCGGTAACTACACTTTGCAATTTGCTGATGGTACCGGTTCAAACATCAACTCACAAAGAGCCTTGATCGCTAGTAACCAACCAAACTTGAGATCATTGTTCCCATTGGGCGATTTGGATATCCGTCACCAATTGAAAGCCATTTTCAACTGGGAGTTCTTTGATGGTAAAGGTATCGGTAAAAAGAAAAGAGATTATTTGGGACCAATGATTGGTAAAACCAAAATCTTCTCAAATACCAACTTCAACTTAACATTTACTGCTACTTCAGGTCTTCCATATACTGCAACTTCACAACCTGTTCAATTGGGTTCTGTAGACAGAGCACCAATTAAAGGTTCACCTTATGGATCTCGTTTGCCTTGGCAGCTCAACACCAACTTGAACATTCAAAAGGACATTCCTTTAAAAGTTACAAAGGCCTCAGGTGCTGAAAGACAATACTTCTTGCAAGCATACTTATTGGTGACCAACTTGTTCAACACTCAAAACGTTTATTCAGTAAATCCATACACAGGTTCTGTTAGCGACGATGGGTTCTTGAATTCACCAAAAGGTAAACAAGCTCTTCAAAACCAATTAAGTGCTGATGCTTACAGTTTCTACTACAAAACAGCGGTAAACAGTCCGTTCAACTACCAAACCCCAAGAATGATGTATTTGGGTGTTAAATTTTTCTTCCAATAATTACTACCACTAAATAGAATAAAGATAATATGAAAAGTGTTTATTTCAAATTTGGATGGATGTCGGCTCTCATGTTGATAGCGGTTGTATCCAATGCAGCTGAGATTAAAAATGTGGCCAGACGTTCAGGCTCAAATACGCGCACAAATACCGGCAACAACATGGCAGATTTTGCCAATACTTGTAAAGCCGCTTCGCAAAGTGCCGACTTGGATATCAACAACGTGAGAACCAGGATCCTCAATGGAGGTGACATGTGGTGGGACCTTAACAACCCTAAGTATGAAATACCAAAAGTAACTGATGCAAACAGTGTTAGAAAACACTCTTTGTTTGCGGGAGCTCTTTGGATAGGCGGTTTAGGTCGTGGCGACGGTAACCTTCGTATGGCTGCAATGACTTATCGTCAAAGAGGTAACGACTTCTGGCCGGGTACCCTTGATACAAGCAATGTGAGTACCGATCCTTCTCGTTGCGAAAGCTGGGACAAAATGTACAAAGTGACCAGAGAAGAATTGCTCAGACAACAAAATTCAGGAAATGTAGATTTGGCTAAAAACATACTTGATTGGCCAGCATTTGGTAACACTAACGTACCGGGTGCATCATATCAAACTCCGCATCTTGCTCCTTTCTTTGATGTTGACGGAGTTCCGGGTTACAACCCTTATGGTGGTGACTATCCTGTATTAGATGACCAAAGAGATCCAGCTAAGAACTTACCAAAAGATCAACCTGATCAAATGATCTGGTTTGTATACAACGACCGCGGTAACGTGCACTCTGAAACCGGTGGTATTCCTATCGGATTGGAATTGCAAACAACTGCTTTCGCATTCCAAACCAATGATGAGGTCAACAACATGACTTTCTACAGAACCACCATCGCAAACCGTGGTTTTGAAGCCCTTGATAAAACATATTTCGGTCAATGGGTTGACGCCGATTTGGGTAACTACTCTGATGACTATGTTGGTTGTGACGTTGGCAGAAGCTTAGGCTATTGCTACAATGGTGACGATAACGACGAAGGTGTACTTGGATATGGTTTAAATCCTCCTAGTATTGGCGTAGACTTTTTCCAAGGCCCTAAAGACACTACAGGTGTTGAATTGGGAATGGGCGCATTTGTATATTACAACAACAACAGCGACCCTGTAAACGGTAACCCTGATAATGCCATCGACTTCTATAACCTTTTACAAGGTAACTGGATGAATGGTGTTTGTATGAAATATGGTGGAAACGGTGTAAACGGAACAATTTGTACCAAATACATGTTCGACGATGGTACCAATCCAGCTACCAACCAATACCCTAAATGGACTGAAAAAAGTGCCGGTAACCAACCTGGTGATAGAAGGTTTATCCAATCAGCAGGTCCTTTCACCCTCATGCCTGGTGCAGTAAATACAGTTACAGTTGGTGTGGTTTGGGCTAAAACAACAACCGGTGGTGCAACAGGGTCACTTGGTTTGTTAAAATTGGCCAGTGATAAAGCACAAAAATTATTCAACAACAAATTTGACTTGCCAGATGGTCCGGAACCTCCGACTGTTGAATTGCAAGAACTCGAAAATGAATTGGTAATTAAATTACTCAATACCGATGCAACCGAGAAATATACTGAAGAAATTAAAAACGAATTGAACCAAAGCATCATCTACAAATTCCAAGGTTATATGGTGTACCAACTAAAAGATGGTACTGTGTCTAACTCTGAGTTAAATGATGTTGAAAAAGCAAGATTGGTTTTACAATGTGACGTTAAAGACAACATCAGTACCATGATCAATTACGAATACGATGCTGATGTATCTGCAAACGTTCCTAAATTGAAAGTAAATGGTTCTAATGAAGGTATCCAACATACTTTTAGCCTAAAAGAAGATGCGTTTGCCGCCGGATCAAATAAAACAGTGGTCAATTTCAAAACTTACCATTATTTGGTTATCGCTTACGGTTACCCATCCAATGACCCTCAAAAACTTGAGCAAGTACAATTCCTTGCCGGTAGAAATACGGTTAAACTTTCAGGTTACCCTCACAAATCTCAACCTGAATTCGGCGGTAGTAATATTCAAGCCGGTTATGGTGACGGTCCTATCCTTCAACAGATCACCGGTAGAGGTAATGGCGGTATGACTTTGGAATTTACCAAAGCAACTATCGACAATATCCTTAAAAACGGTAGAGACACTTCCCCTGTATACTTAGGCGGTAAAGGTCCGGTAAAAATCAAAGTTGTTGATCCATTGTTGGTTCCAAATGCAAACTTTGAATTCAGATTCATTGAGCCAAATAATGTTAAAGCACCTGTTAAAGGCAGTGGTTCTAACAAATATCAAGACTCTATATCTGATAAAAGTTACTGGGTATTGACCAACTTAACTTCTGGTCAATCAGTATATGCAGATGGTAGAATCGATTCAAAAATTGAAACCGTTCAAGGTAAAGTAGCTTTCGGTGGCGCAACTAAAACTACCAATAGCTTAAGAGATTGGGGTCTTGCAGTTGAAATTACTCAGGTGCCATCTCCCGGTAGAAACCCTTATGGTGAAACAACCAACGGTTTCTTGAGTTATGATGTAGTATTTGCAAATGACAACGAAAGATGGTTAACAGCGGTTCCTGATGCTGACGTTGAATATTCACCATTTAACTGGATTCGTTCAGGTACAAGTGGACTAACAGCTGCATCTTTGGATCAGTATATACATGATTTCTATTCAGACTTCGATCCAACCCATACAGGTAACGACTCTTATGACCCTTATGAAGTCTATGAAAAAATTTGGGACAGACGTATTGCTCCTTACGCATTGTGTTCAAGAACAGAAGGTCCTAATGCAAACAATGGTGCTATACTATATGCTCCAGCATACAAAGCTTCACAAGTAACAGACAATCCAATGTCTGAATTGGCCAGCATTCAACTCGTGTTAACTCCGGATGTTAGAAAATGGTCAAGAAGTGTAGTTGTTGAAATGGCTGAAGACAAAGCATTGAGTGAGGGTAACATGGAGAAATTCAATATGCGTTACCATCCTTCTATCAACCCTGTTTACAACAACAGTGATGGTAGCTTTATCAGATGGGAAACAGCAACCAATGGCGATATGGGTCGTTCATGGTTCCCGGGTTATGCAATTAACCTCGAAACCGGTGAAAGATTGAACATCGTGTTTGGTGAAGATTCATATTTGCCAGTTTCAGAAGGCGGTAAAGACATGATCTGGAACCCAACAAGTAAATTCACAGATGGAACTTATTACTACTTCGGTGGTAAACACAATATCTATGTAATGGGAAGTTATGTGGGTATGTCCATCAGAAACTTTAAAGGACCTATCTATGATGAAGGCGCTACCTACCAACAAATGTTGACAGTGGCTGGTCCAAACACCTCACCTTCACAAACAGATAAAAGAAGAGTATTCTCTCAAGCAATGTGGGTACTTCCTGCAATGGCCGCAAATGGATTCACTTTGAAAAATGGTGTTCCGCCATCTGAAGTGAAGATCACCATTCACATGCGTAAACCATACACCAAAACTTACCCAGGTGCTGATAGTACTTTCACTCCACGTTATGTGTTCTCTACTGAAAGTATTCACAACAACATCAATGAACAAACCGGTAAAAATTCAGTTGATAAGATCAATGTGGTACCTAACCCATACTATGCAACTTCAGGTTATGAGTCAAGTGCCATCGATAGCCGTGTTAAAATCACCAATTTGCCTCCTAAAGCAACCATCTCAATCTATTCTTTGAATGGTACTTTGGTGAGAAGAATTCAAAAAGATGACAATGAAACATTTGTTGATTGGGATTTGAAAAACACCAATAAAGTGCCTGTAGCCAGCGGATTCTACATCATACACGTAGATTGCGGTGACTTAGGAGAGAAAACACTTAAATGGTATGGTGTAATGCGTCAGTTGGATTTGGATACCTATTAATCAATTAGAGAAAATCAATATGAGAAAAAATATATTTTTAGCGTTAAGTTTTATATGTGCGAGTGCGGGCTTTGCTCAATTATCAGCTCCGGCAAGGATAGGTCAGTACGGTTTCACCCAATTGATGGTGAACGGTTGGGCACAATCCAGCGGTATGGGTAATTCCAATTCAGCGAGCGTTTCCGGTGTAGAATCTTTCTTCTGGAACATTGCAGGTTTGGGTAAAGTAAACGGCACAGAGTTGGCTTTCAGCAGATCAGCTTGGTTGGTTGGTACAGGTATCAACATCAATTCATTCGGTTTTGCTCAAGCTTTAGGTAAAGATGGTGATGGGGTAATCGGTTTAAGCGTTTCCTCATTTTCATTGGGTCAAATTCCAATCACAACTTACGAACAACCTGATGGTGGTATAGGTACCTATAAACCTTCAATCAGTAACATCAACTTGGGTTATGCTTATAACTTTGGTGAAAGGATCTCTGCAGGTCTAAACATTAAACTTGCTACAGAATCAACTCCTGATGTTAGAGTAAGTGCTTTAGGTATAGATGCCGGTTTGCAATACGCCGACCTTTTGTCTAAGAAAACCGAAAAATACAAAGACCCTGAAACAAATCCGGCTGCTGAACGCGGTTCTGATATCCGTTTCGGTGTAAGTATCAAAAACTTAGGAACTGATGTAAGATACTATGGTGATGGTCTTGCCGCTAAATCGAATATCGATGGCAAAAACTACACTCAAACCACACTTCAACGTTCAGATAAAACATCTTTGCCTTCTTTCATCAACATCGGTTTGGCATACGACTTCAGACTCGATCAGAAGAAAGATATGTACTACAACCGTTTAACAATGGCTACAAGTTTTACAAGCAACGTTGCTGCAGCCAATCAAACATCTTTGGGTTTAGAATATGCTTACAAAGAAATGTTGATGTTGAGAGCCGGTTACAACTACGAAAAAGGAATTTTCAACTATGACACCCGTAACAATGCCTACACTGGTATGAATATGGGAGCAACAGTTCAAATTCCTATTAAAAAGGACGGTAAAAGAGGCGGTTATGTAGGTATCGATTATTCATTCAGACAATCAAGACCATTCTCAGGTACACATACTTTCGGTATGAGAGTAACCTTGAATTGATTTTTTAATCATAAAATTTCATTAACTTTGCACAAGTGCTTTCTTTATGGAGGCACTTGTTTTTTTTAATGACAGTAATAACATGAGCGAAATAGTCTATTTAACCAAAGAAGGATACGATAATTTGAAAAAGGAAATTGAACATTTACAAAAAGTTCAAAGACCTGCCATTAGTGCTCAAATTGCAGAAGCAAGAGATAAAGGTGATTTATCTGAAAATGCTGAATACGATGCAGCCAAGGAAGCTCAAGGGCTTTTGGAAGCTAAGATCGCTAAACTCAATGAGATGTTTGCAAATGCAAGAGTCATTGATGAAAGTAAACTGGATATCACCAAAGTGAATCTGCTGAGCAAGGTAAAAGTTAAAAATCTAACTGCTAACAGAGAAATGGAATACATGATCGTTTCTGAAAAAGAAGCTGACATGAAATTGGGTAAAATTTCGAGTAAATCTGCAATTGGTGCAGGATTGATCGGAAAGGTGAAAGGTGATGTGGTCGAAATCAGTGTACCCGCCGGTACTGTAAAATTGGAAATATTATCCATATCTCTTTAAATCATGTCTATTTTCAGTAAGATCATCAATGGAGAAATTCCATGCCATAAGGTAGCTGAAAATGAGAATTATTTGGCTTTTCTAGATGTTAATCCTGTAAAAGCAGGGCATACACTCGTGATTCCTAAAAAAGCAACTGATTATATTTTCGATATCGAAGATGCAGAATTAGCCGAACTTCATATTTTTGCTAAAAAAGTGGCTCTGGCAGTAAAAGCTGTAGTGCCTTGCAGAAAAGTTGGAATGGCTGTGGTTGGACTTGAAGTGCCTCATGCTCACATTCACCTGATTCCTATGGATGCTGTAGGTGACCTGAATTTTGCCGGAGAAAGAGTCAAATTGTCTCAAGAAGAATTCTCCGATTTAGCCAAACGCATATCAGAAAAATTTTAATTTTCTGTTTTTAATCTGAAAATTGTCGCCAACAGTCGGGAATCTATAACACTTAGATTCAACTTGTAACATTTTTGTTATATTTTCGTTATAAGTCCTGAAACACGATTGAAACACATTCTCTACATACCATTTTTAATGGCATTATTGTGCATGGGTGAGCCTATTTACGGTCAGTTTTATAAAATTACCGGGGTGGTTAGCAATTCTGCAATGGAACCAATTGCTTATGTCAATGTGTCTGTTCAAGATCACTCTTCTTTAAGAACAAGTACCGATATCAAGGGTCGTTACGAAATCAAGATCACTGAAGGAACTTATGTGTTGATCTTTACTATGGCCAATTTTAAAACCTTGAAAATTCCGGTCACGGTAAATGGAGCAGATGTGGTTCAGAATTGCATCATGGAAGAATCTGTCAGAGAAATGAAGGCCGTAAAAGTTTCAGCAAAGAAGGAAGATATTTCAGAGAAGATCATTAAATATGCAATCGAAGCTAAATACAAGTATCAATTCAGTAATCCATATTCAGTAGATGCTTACATAAAAGCAACAGAGTCGGTTTCAACTCAAGTAAAAAAGAAGGATACAGCCGCCATTAAAGAACAACAAGGAGGCTTAAGTATAGCTGAAGTATTTCTTACAGTACATTTTTCACCTCCCGATAAAATTAAGGAAGAGCGCAAAGGAGTAGACATTAGAGGCGATAAAAGCGGTTTGTTTTATTTGACACATACCGATGGGAATTTTAATTTCTATAAAAATTTATTAGAAGTACCGGCTTTAAGTGAATCGCCATTTCTTTCTCCCATCAGTAACAGTGGATTGATCGCCTATAAATACAAAATGCTTGAGATTTTTAGAGAAAATAACATCAAGTATTACCGCATAAAAGTGCAGCCGGGTATGATGGGAAATGCACTGGTGACAGGGGAGTTGGTGATTCAAGATAGTACATGGAACATCAAATCGCTCAGTTTGTCATTGCCCAAATACCACCTAACCGAGTATGATTTTTTTGAGGTCAATCAAGCGTATGAATTGAATGACAGTCAATATCTATTGACCAAACAAGAATTCAACTACAAAGCAAAATTTGGCAAACAGGCATCAAGTGGCAGAACAGCCGTATACTATAGCAACTACAGATTGAATGCCGAGTTCAAAAAGCGGTTTTTTAGCAATGAATTAAGCAGTACAACTCAAGAAGCCTATGAAAGGGACAGCAGTTTTTGGAAAAATATCAGACAAGAGCCATATACCCCAACGGAGATAGCTTACATCAGAAAAAGCGACAGCTTGAAAGCCGTATTTTCCCAGAAACATTGGCAAGATTCGGCAGACAGTGTTTACAACCGAATCACCTTTAAAAAGGTAATGTTCACCGGACAAGGGTTCTACAAACGCTCAAAAGAAAGGGAGTGGCAGTTTAAGCCTTTGGCATTCATCTATACCCCATTTTATGTTGCAGGACCACGTGTCAACTATTGGGTTTATTATTCGAGAGAATACAAAAACAAAAAATTCTTGTCAATTTTTCCAAATGTTAATTTCGGTTTGTTGAACCAGGATTTAAAAGGTTCATTAACGGTATACCGGCTATACAATCCTTTTAAGTCGGCAAGTTACACATTGAGCGGAGGTTCTGATTTTGGGGTCATCAACCCCTACAATTCGTGGTTGAAGTTATTCACCAGATCTAATTTCTATGCGCATGATTATTTGAGCGGCTATCACAGAGTTGAATTGTTAAATGGCTTGTATCTCGGTACCGGAGCTGAATACTCCAACAGAAGGGCCATATCAAATATGAAATTTGACCCTAAAGGCGATAGACTATGGGGGGATTCCAATACCACTGTGGATTTTAATTATTACAAAGCATTTTACGCAAACTTGTCCATCACTTATGTGCCTTTTCAAAAATACATCAGAGAGCCATACAGGAAATTGGTTTTAGGCTCAAAATGGCCTGAACTTTCAGTTAGGTATCGCAAGGGTATGAATGTTTTGGGCAGTACGGTTGATTTTGACTATTGGGAGTTTGTTGCAGAACAGGAAGTTAAGATCGGATTGGCCGGCATCAGCAAGTATAGGGTTGTGTCCGGTGAGTTTCTCAACATGCGCGATCTGCGATTGGTAGATTATAAGTTTCAGAGGAGTGCCGGTCCATATTTCTTCACAAATCCCTTGTATGCATTCCAGGGAATAGACACTTCTTATGCAACTTTTAAGCGCTTTTATGAGGGGCATTATTTCCATCGATTCAATGGTGCACTGATCAATAAAATTCCATTGTTAAAGAAGCTCAACATCATAGAAGTAGCGGGAGTAGGCATGTTATACACTCATGAGAGAAATCTGAGGTATGTAGAAGCATTTGTGGGTTTTGAAAAAATCATTCGATTGTGGAAGGAGAGGATCAAGCTAGGCTTTTTTGTAGTAATGGGAGACAGCAATCGATTCAATTACCCAACACAATTTAAATTCACCATAGAAACCTATAACAATGTCACGAATAAGTGGCCTTATTGAGGAAAAATCGCAGGAGCGATTTGGGTTATTAGTTATTAGTTATTGGTTATTGGTTCCGTTATTTGCTGGACAGGTATTGGATATTTGGTTGGTTCTGTAACTCGGACAACCGCCTCACTGTTCATTGAATCAGCATTCAGCGGGTTAATAAACTACAGTTTTATTCTAATAAATCCACGTAAATCGGCGCGATCTGCGATCAAAATTAGACCGCAATCTTCGCTTCGATCTGCAATATCTGCGGTCGGGTTGAGGCTAGGATCTGCTAAATTTGCAGTCCAGTTTTAGCAAAAAAAAACCTTGCTTTCGCAAGGCTTCAGTAATCATGGAAATATACTAATCCCTTCTCTATGTCTTTTAGGCGATTGCAGATTTTGAATTAGAATTCAAAACACTTGCGTTTGCCATTGATATTGCTTCTTGGTCTTTTGCCACTGCCAAATCCATAGCCCCCTTTTCCTCCACCAATGGTTACATTGTAACTGAATGAGAAGAAAAAATATGAGTCATTGTCTTTAGGGTCACCTCTTATGGCACCCGGACTGCTAAATCCCGGGATATCTGAAATACTTCTATCGGCTAATGCTGCCGCTGTTGGTCCTTTTGCAGCAATCAATAGATTTGGGTCAACAAAGAAAGTACTGACATCATCAATGTAATCTGTCTGAGTTTTTCTGGAATTGACTTCAATGGTGAAGTATGATTTTTTATTGATTTTAATTTTGTATCCAAATCCAAGAGGGAAACAAACTGAATTCAAGGAATATGGACTTTTACCCGGCAATACATATTGACCTTCTGTTCCGTAATCCCTTAATTCATATTTTTTACCGTTCAGTTTTGTTTTGGGGTTGAAATGAAAATATCCAATACCACCAAATACATAAAATATTTTTTTCTTATCGCCTGAACGCCAGATGTTTACTTCCAATACCGCATCAACTTCATATATATTGGTAAAGAAATTTAGATTTCGACCTCTTCTTTCTCTGTTGGTGGTGTATTTGTCATTAGCAGCCAAACGCGCGTACCATAAATTGGTTCTCAAGCCGAATGTGCGTCCTAAATTTAATCTTAAGCCTGTATTTATGGCGAAACGAGTAGAAAGTAAATCCAAATCCTGTAAGTCATTTGTGCCAAGAGTAGGTTTACCACCCATGTCACCTAAAAAGTGACTGGTTGAAATTCCGGCCATAAAGTCAACACTCTGACCGTAGGAATTCCCCACTGTTAACAGTAAAATGATTAATTTGATTTTAAACAATTTTATTTTCATCGGTTTCACTTCTTAAATAGTTGATTTTTAGCGTACTAAATTGAGTTTTTTTACCTAGTGAGTGTTTTCGCTCAATGTTTTGTAACACGTTATACACAAATATACAAAACAGAATAAAAAGAAAGCAACAAGAAGGTTAAAAGTTCGTTAAATTTTACATTAATTTGATTTTCAGAGAAATAAAATGAAGTAAGTGTTTCTGTAGTTCATAATTTCAACAGGAAATACTCCATTTTTTGCTGATATTCGACTTTTACCAGATCAAAATGAATCAATTTAGCCAGCGAATATATTACCCGGTTTTTTTGAATTTTTAGCCCCCTTTGAAGGTCACTCAAAGTAGTCCCTTTTTCGGGCTTTAAAGTGTTCAATATTTCAGACTCCAAAAATGAGTAAACTGAAATATTATCTCTTTGACGGCTTTGTTTTTTAATTACTTGGTACATAACTGCACTTGCTTGAAGTGTTTGATCTCCTACTCGATGATAAACCCACCAGTTACCATCTTCGTTCTTTGCATAATAAGGTTTGTCGTTTCCTTCTAGAATTTTGGCCTCTAATACAGTTTTGTGATCGATCTCATGCTCTGTCACCGAAACCTCTATAGGAGGGGAACAATAAAAAGAGCCGGCCAATTCCAACATGTATTTCTCATCTTCTGACCTTATCCCACATATACTGCCATTGTCTCTAACTCCAATCAACAAAGTGCCACCCTTGTTGTTGGCAAATGCAACTAGAGTTTTCGCAATTTTAGACGCGTCGGAAATGGTTTGCTTGAAATCTTGTGTTTCACTTTCTCCGCCGGCAATTTGCCTGATGATTCTGTGTAACATTTTCATAAGATGAGAATCCTATTCGGAAACGTATGCAAGATAGCTCATCATTTTAAAATCAAAAATTTCGTTCGCTATTTCCTGCAATTCAGCAGATGAAATGGCTTTGATTTTGTGCATAACTTCGTCAAGACTCTCAATAGGATAATTTTGTGCTGTGTTTTTTCCCAGCATCAACATGATGTTCATTCTGTTTTCTTCAGCTAATGCCAATTGTCCGTTGAATTGCCGCTTGGCATGCTCCAATTGTGTTGCGCTGAGTTGCTGATCCTTTAATTTGCCCATTTCTTTCTTGATCAATTCAACTGCTTTTTTGAGGTTTTTCTTTTCAGTGCTTAAATAGCAATGAAACAATCCTGTATCCTTAAAGGCAGTATACCCGCTCTCAACATTATAGGTGTATCCATATTTCTCTCTTACACTTAAATTGAGCCTGGAATTCATGCC
>DASWYG010000333.1:0-12856 GCA_036405075.1 Bacteroidia bacterium
AACGCCACACAAGAATTAAAATTGTCAATCGCATAAATGGTTAATTTTTAGACAACTTATAATAATGTTGAATACCTTCCTTTTATGAAAACAAAAAGGTACCTTTGCGGATTACCCATTTAACGTGTCAAAACATCATCAAATCACCATAAAAGGCGCCCGTGTACACAACCTTAAAAACATTGATGTACAAATTCCTTCAGGCAGTTTTACAGTTGTAACCGGAGTGTCCGGAAGCGGCAAAAGCAGTTTGGTATTCGATACACTTTTTGCAGAGGGTCAGAGAAGGTATGTGGAAAGTTTAAGCAGCTACGCCCGACAATTTCTTGGCCGTATGAACAAGCCTGAACTCGATTCAATTGATGGTTTAGCACCTGCAATTGCCATTGAGCAGAAAGTGAATACCAGAAACCCAAGAAGTACAGTTGCCACCAGTACTGAGATTTATGATTATCTGAAACTTCTATTTTCAAGGGTTGGCAGAACCATTTCACCCGTCAGCGGGAAAGAAGTGGTAAGACATACCACAGATGATGTGGTGAATCACATCAAAACACTTGAAAATGAGAGAACCGTTTTGATATTAAGTGAGATTGCTTTCAAAAAAGGCAAAGAGAAAGACATTCTCAGCACTTATATGCAACAAGGTTTTGTTCGTATATTGACTGCGAATGGCATTATGAAAATTGGTGATGTAGATTTTAAGAAAGACATCGGAAAAGACAAATGTTATTTGGTCATAGACAGGATTCTTACTGATCAGGCAGATGAAGAATTGCTCAATCGGATAGCTGATTCGGTAGAAAGTGCTTTTTGGGAAGGCCATGGCACTTGCTTTATTAAACTGGATGATGAGATGCTTGAATTCTCAAATAAATTTGAAGCAGACGGCATCACATTTGAAATTCCCAGCAAAGATTTTCTGAGTTTTAACAATCCATTGGGTGCCTGTAAAACCTGCGAGGGATATGGACAAGTTATAGGCATAGATGAAGATTTGGTGGTACCTGATAAGAACCTGAGTGTTTATGAAGGTTGTGTTCAACCATGGAAAGGTGAATCTATGGGTGAATGGAAAGAAGAGTTTGTAAGAATGGCCATGGAATATGATTTTCCAATTCACAGAAGTTATTATGAATTGAGTCATTCAGAAAAAGATCTTTTGTGGCAAGGCAATGTGAAGATCAATGGCATCAATGCCTTCTTTAAATATTTAGAGACCCAATCCTATAAAATTCAATACCGAGTGATGTTGAGTCGCTATAGGGGTAAAACAACCTGTCCGGATTGCAAAGGAACTCGTTTAAGAAAAGATGCTTCTTATGTCAAATTAGTTGCCATCAATAAAGACAAAACGATACCTAAACATTTGAGCATTCAGGAAGTATTGCTGATGTCAGTTGAACAAGCCAATCATTATTTCAATACAGTTTCATTGTCAGAACAAGACATGAAGATCGGTGGGCGAATTTTCACCGAAATAAAAAACCGATTGATCTTTTTAGAAAATGTTGGATTAGGTTACTTAGGCTTAAACCGTTTGAGCAATACTTTGAGCGGTGGTGAATCTCAAAGGATCAATTTGGCCACTTCATTAGGCAGTAGCTTAACCGGCAGTATGTATATTCTGGATGAGCCTAGCATTGGTCTGCACCCCAGAGACACTCAAAAATTGATTGGGGTGTTAAAGACCCTTCAGGAGATCGGCAATACAGTGGTAATTGTAGAACATGAAGAAGAGATGATGATAGCAGCTGATAAATTGATCGACATAGGACCTGAAGCCGGTACCAAAGGCGGTCATTTGGTTTTCAGTGGTACTTATGCCGAGATCTTAAAAGATGAGAACAGTTTAACCGGCAAATATCTGAGCGACCGATTGAATATTCCGGTACCTGCCAGCAGAAGAAAGTGGAAGAATTTTATTGAAATCAGCGGTGCAAGAGAAAACAATCTGAAAAACATTACTGTTCGCTTCCCTCTTCAGGTAATGACTTGTATCACAGGAGTGAGTGGCAGTGGTAAAACCACATTGATCAAAAATATATTTTATCCAGGGGTCAACAAAGCCATCGGCAATTACACTGGTACAAAAACCGGTAAACACGAAAAAATAGAAGGGGATCTTCACATTGTCAAACAAATTGAAATGGTGGATCAGAACCCTATTGGCAAATCAAGCAGAAGCAATCCGGTAACCTATGTTAAAGCCTATGACAGCATTCGCGATCTGTATGCAGATTTACCTGCAGCCAAGGCCAAAAAACTAAAACCATCACATTTTTCATTCAATGTGGATGGAGGAAGATGTGATCATTGCAAAGGTGAAGGCGAAGTAACGATAGAAATGCAATTCATGGCTGACTTGATCTTACCTTGTGAGTTTTGCAAAGGCAAAAGATTCAAAGATGAAATTCTGGAAGTGACTTACAATGACAAGAACATTTCAGATATCTTAGACATGACAGTTGATGAGTCGATGGAGTTTTTCAAAGACAAACCGGCCATTTCTGCTAAAATTGCCCCTTTACAAAACGTTGGTTTGGGTTATGTTGCCTTGGGGCAGTCGAGTAACACATTGAGTGGTGGTGAGGCTCAAAGGATCAAATTGGCCACCTTTTTAGGGAAAGGAAATGCCAAAGAAAGCCATACCATTTTTATTTTTGATGAACCTACTACCGGTTTGCATTTCAATGACATTCACAAATTGTTGTATTGCTTTGAGGCCCTGATAGAAAAAGGTCATACTGTATTGATCATAGAACACAATCCTGATGTCATAAAATGTGCAGATTGGGTCATAGACCTTGGACCGGAAGGCGGTGCTGAAGGTGGTAATTTGGTATTTGAAGGCACTCCGGAAAACATTGTGCTTTGCAAGGAGAGTTATACAGGTCAGCACTTAAAAGACAAAGTAAACTTAAAACAAAAAGCAAAATAATGGTATACAATCAAGATGAAATTCAAGGTGTTCTACATTCTGAAGCGCTAAACAATTGGACAATAGCCAATGCTTCTATTTACAGAAAAATTAAATTCTCTGATTTTAAAGAAGCATTAAAGGCCATGAATTCAATTGGAGAAGAGGCCGAGAAGATGAATCATCATCCTGATTGGCGAAACGTATACAACACCCTTGAAATTACATTATCTACTCACGATGAAGGTGGAGTAACGACAAAGGACATAGAGTTGGCAAAGAAGATCGACGAGATCCTACTGAACTTTTGATGCAAGTTAGATAGACCGGATTTGAAATATTTTGATGAAATATTTCAAATAGATCATCAGTTTATTGCTGTAAATACCATGAGATTTTAGGGATTTTAAGTTCTCCCTATTCATTTTCTTCTTACTTTCTAAGCCACTGGAACTAACGCCTCCATCTCTCATTTTCACTAAGACGAGATCTGAATAAATTACCTTAAGCTTTAGTTTAACTAAGCCCCTCAAAAGCCAATCAAAATCGCCACTTATCTTATATGCTGAATTAAAATAACCTAAGTTTTCAAAAGCTTTTGAAGTGATATAAAAACCTGGATGAGGTGGTTGCATCCCTATGCGAAATTGCCAAAGTTTAAAATTATTGGCTTTGTATTTCCTGTAAGGTTGATCAAAGTTTTCGTTTTTATAGATATTCACAGAAGCACTTATGGCATCTGCATCTGGATTTTCTGTATAAATCTGAACCAGTTTTTCGATTGCATCATCTGAGTACAAGAAATCATCAGAGTGCAGAACACCTAATAAGTTACCTGTAGCAAGTTTAAAACCCTTGTTCAAGGCGTCGTAAAGACCAAAATCTTCTTCTGATAAGAAGACCATTTTGTCATTCTTAAATGATTCAATGATTGGAATTGTTTGGTCACTTGAAAGTCCATCGACCACAATGTGTTCAATATTTGAATAAGTTTGAGATTGAACCGAACGGATGGTATCAGCAATGGTTTTCTCAGAATTTCTGCAAATGGTAATTATGGATACTTTAATCTTATTCAATGTTTCTTTCTTTAACGGGTTCTGCCGGGTTTCCTCTATAAATGGTGTATGGTTCCAAATTTTTTGCAGCAACACCGTTAACGCTTAGTACGCTGTGACTTTTACATATTACATTGCCACAAACAATACTTCTTGCACCTATCCAAACGCCATCCTCCAGTATGATTTTGCCGGTCATTAGATCAAAAGTGCTTTTGCTGTAATTATGATTGCCACACAAGAGCAGAGCGCCTTGAGAGATGCAAACATTGTTTCCTATTTGAACTTTATCTAAACTATCAATCCAAACATTTTCTCCTATCCAAACATTGTCTGCAATGATCAGATTCCAGGGATACTTAATGTTTACATGAGGCTTAATGACCACATTGCGTCCCACTTCAGCACCAAAGATTCTAAGCAAAAAAACCTTAAAAGGATAAAAATGAAACATAGAGTTAAAGAACAAACCGTTGACCAAATGCCAGATGACACGTTTTATTCTACCTGCTCCGGTATCAAAATGGTCATTGTTATAGGTATCCAGTTTAACGGTGTTTTTCATCTACTTATTTGCAAAAGTAATCAAGAAAACAAATTTAAATACAGATCTTTGAAATTATTGGTTTCGAAATAGTTAACAGCCATTTGATTTGCCCCTGCTCTCCAGATCTTAATTTCTTCTGAATTCATGGACGCAAATGCTTGAATTGCAGATTTTATTTCTTCCGGAGAATTTGGATCAACAATTTTACCTGCCTTCAATTCTTCTACTTTAGACCATTGGGTGTTGTTGCCGATAACTACAGGAACCGAATGCACAAAACTTTCGAAAATAGCATGTCCAAAATTTTCACCCAAACTTGGCAAGGCCATTATATCAGCTGATTCGAGTAGTTTTGGCACTTCCGTATGAGGCAAATCACTGATGTATTCAAATTCTATATTTGATGGCAGTTTACCGGCTTCAGCACTAAAATTCAACATATAATCATTAGAACCGGGAGCTCCAGCAAACACCAATTTACATTTGCTTTCAAAAGATTGCATGGCTTTCAACAATGCAATTGGATTTTTTTCTTTAGAAATCCTCCCCAGGAAAACAACCTTGAATATGCTTGAATCCGATATCTTTGTTTCTTTTAATCGTTTGACCGACATAGGAATATTTGGGGCTAACTTAATTTTTACCTTTCCCATGCTCAACTCAATTTCATTAAGCTCTTCATGACTACTGGCCAACATGGTAACCCGTTTAAATAATCCGAATCCTCTTGCAAATGCCAGAAAAACATACTTCTTGGTGGGTTTAACACTAAGAGCCGACCTGTGTAACATGCCTCTGACAGCAATAAATGTTTTTGAAACACCAAAATACATGGTATAAAAGGCGGGCATTATACTAAAGTAAAAAGAGAACAATCCATTAATTAATATATAGTTACCTCTATTTTCCTTAATAATAGATTTAATTAATCCTTTTTTAATTCCAACTATATCTAAATAAATAACACTGTGATTTTCACCAATCTCATTCCATTTGTTGGGTTCAATTCCGGGATATGGATCTTGAGCATTAAGGTCTTTAATTCTTGTGACGATTTTTACTTCCATCCAACGGCTTAAGAAAACCGCTAAATTGTATACCGACTGGACCGGACCTCCTGCTTTATAACCCGGATAATACCAATCGGTTAATATCAACAGGATCTTTTTTTCTTTATTCATGATTTTTTCTCAGCACTAGCAATGTAACTCAAAGTATCTGACCAATCCTTACTGCTCAAATTTTGAGAATAAATATAGCTTCTTTCTGCCATGTTCCACAACTGTTGATCATCCATGTTCATAATCTTCATTAAAATATTGCTCAGTTCAACTGTATTACCTGCTTCAAAAGAAAATCCATTATCAGGTTTAAGAAACATAGTTGCCGAACCAACTTTATTGCTCAATACCAGTGGAAGGGCGCAAATTGCCATCTCATGAACGGCAACTCCCCAGGGTTCATAAGTACTTGGCAAAACATAAACCCCTGACTGCATTAAGAAACTTTCCATTTCATTTGGCTGTTTAAAACCATTGTGTCTGATGTGTTCATTTTGAATTCTTGATTCAAATAAATCTCCGTATCCTATACAATCCAGTTTCCAATGATTGCCACACTTTGCATTTGCTTCGATAAAAGCTTGCCAAAGAGTGGTAAGATCTTTCTGCTTAATGTATCTGGCCACACTCAAAAATATTTTTGGATAAGGGCCTCTTTTATCGAGTTTGTTCACACCTATATGACGAAACAATTCAGTATCTGCGGGATATAAGCCTGTAAAAACATTTTCCGATTTAAAACCCAACTTGAGTGCATATTCCTTTTGAGGATCACCCGGCACCCAGGCATATTTGAATCTTCTTAAAAATGTAAAACTTGAAATTAAGGATAAAAACCTTTGTTTAAATGTACCTAACCATTGATTGTCAAAGCATATTACATTTTTTGCATTCTTGCCATATTTCTTTACCCAAGCCAAATAGTTTTTATTTCCCCAGCCTGAACATAAAATGACCTGTGGCTTAAAATCCGCAATTTTTTGTTCTATAGAAGGTGCTCTGTCTATTGTATAAACTTCAAATTTACCTGATGAATTTAGCTTAAAATCAAAGGGAGCTTCAGGGTTAACAGGATAATGAATGACTAGCATTTCACAATTAGAATTCGCTTTTAAATAATGACTGATGTTGCCCATCACATAACCCGCCAACTCTGTATATAGTATTAATACGCGCAAAATTTTTACTTTTGCAAAGATTATACTTAATTCATGAATTTCAAAAAGGTCATCTCTTGGGCTATGGTAGCTTCTGTATTTATGGATGACTACATCATACTCCGGTATGTATTACCTTTTGATTTTTATTGGTATTATATCACATTTTTCATATCAATCATCTATTACATCAGGACCGAGCGAACCATTAGCATGTTGCCATCATGGTTTACTTATGCCATTGGGTTATTGGTTCTGACAACTCTGTCTATCACTTTAATTGAAAATACTTTTGCATTAGGTGTCGTAAAGCAATTGGTTGGTGTGGTGTTCACGTCCATTGCTTATTACACATTCTTGAAGTACAACAATTTTGAAATCAAAAGAATCTTTAGAATGTACATATTTCTGGCCTTTTTTGTGGCCTTAGAAGGACTTTTTGAAGAAATATTGAATTTAAACGGTATTCGAATCAATCAGAAATTCAGAATAACCGCTTCTGGTTATTATAGAATTTTCGGCATTATGGGCGAACCGTATTTCATGGCTGTGGTGCTGTTGCCGGCCATGTTCTTTTCATTCTACAAAACCATTACGTTCGAGAAAATAATCTCTAAATTTAGCAACGTTATTGTATTGGCTGTTATTACTACCTGTTTTATTTTTACATTTTCATCTGCCGGTTTTCTTGGTTTAGGTGGTATTTTCTTCTTTTGGCTTTACAATAAAAACTATTTGAATCTCAAGAGTTGGAAAATCATTTTATTACCGGTTTTTCTGTTTGCGTTTGTTCTATTGTTCAACAATTTGCAAGATCAATGGAAAGAATTTAACATTAAATTCAATCAAACATTAACGGCTTTTAATGCAAATTCAACCAAGAAAGAAGACATTAATGATCTAAACACAAGTAGTTTTGCACTTTATTCAAATTTTGTCATTGCAAAGGCTTCCTTTATTGAGAAACCTTTAACAGGAACTGGTTTGGGTACGCACGAAACCAATTATAAAAAATATTTCAGTAAGTATTTTGATAGTGATTTTGTTGTGCGATATGGTGTGTTTAACACAGCAGATGCAAATTCACTTTTTGTCAGATTGATGTCGGAAACAGGATTGATGGGATTGGGAATGTTCTTTTGGTTCTTGTTCAAGAACTTCATTCGAAAAAGAGGATTTGATGATCCTTTGATGAGAGATTATACCCTTATCAATCAGGGCATTTTTATTTGGTTCATCGTTAGATTGGTGAGAACCGGAAATTATTTTGGAAATGGATTTTTCTTATTTTTCTTTATGTATTACATCTGTAATAAGATCGTAAAAGAAAAAAGAAAACAATTTAAGACCAGAAGCGAACTTTCAAATAGTTATACCGATTAACTCTCGGTTGATTCTGGTTCTTGTTTCAATAGATTTGAATAAAATGGCTTAAGTTCCATTAACATCAAATACAGGAAGAAAGGAATATTTAGATAGAAATATCTGCCATTATTGGTGCCAAAAGTTGCAGCATAACTCAATACTGTAATTTCAGCCAGCATCAAAATCGTCATAATAAAATAGTGTTTATTGATGCTGAGTCCTTTCATTTTCTTATAAATAAGTATGAACACATAGATCAGATAAACATTCATGGTCATCATCGATTGTTTGATCAAAGGAACAAGCTGCAAATCACTGTTCAAAAGGTTTTTTATCAGAATATCCACTTTGGTTTGATGCGCCCAATGATGGGTATGGAAAATGGTCTTTCTAAGTGCAAAATAGATCAAGAAACAAGCAATATTGATCAGGAAAATGTGCAGATGATATTTATTCCTGAATTTTAGGTAATCCCAAATTGAGATCACCATGAACGATAGAAAGAAATATTCTCTTTGCAAGATCAGTAGAGCAAACAATGGAATGGTCCAATAACTCTTGTTGATGTAATGATAAACGATCCAGGTAAAAATCAAAACCGACAATGAATCAGGGCCAGGCATCATGAGGTAAAACATGGTTCCAAAACCCAAGAGATAAAACAAGCCGGCCATGAATGATACCAAGACATTGAACTTCAATTTGACGAATATTTTAAACAGTGAAAAACAGGTCAATGATATACAGATGAAGTTGAAGAATATATTGTTAAAGAACAAACTTTTGTCGAACTGTGGATAGGCATCGATGGAACATTCGGTGTTGTACATCAACCCTATTTTGTCCATAACATGTATGATCGATGCACTGATCAAACGCATATTGAAAGGCGCTTCAACATCAGGAGATCTCAAATTTTCATACAGTTTTAGGTAAGATTCGGCATCTTTATAACCTTGAAGCAAAACACCGAATTTAAAAGCAAAATAGAACATCGGAAATGCCAACATTACATAGATCAATAGTACCTTTAAATTTAATTCGGATAGTCTTTTCTTCATCACTTGTTTATTTTATTTTTTATAATGCCCACAAACATATCGATAATCTTGTTATACAACAATTTGTTTTCAATTTTTGAAATGGAATTCATCCTCATCTGTCCAATTTTTGTATCATCCGTATGAATCAACCTTTTTAGATTTTGATAAAGATCTTCAACATCCCCAGTTTTAACAAATAATCCATTGTCTTCAGCAACCATAATAGAATTTGCTCCAACATCGGTTGCCAATATTGCATTGCCTCTGGCCATACCCTCTAATATGACGTTTGGCATACCTTCACTCCAACTTGGACAAACCAAAACATGAGAATTGTCTAAAATATACCTGAGTTGAAGATTGTCGGTTATTGTACCATGATAAACAACTGAATCGGATTTAACTTGCATATCCAATTCAAATGGCCCAATGAATTCAAATGAAAACCTTTCACCGGATTGTATCAATTTTCTTATCGCTTGGTTCAACTCTTCAACGCCTTTTCTGCGTTCATATCGACCTAAAAAGATGAATTTTCTTATTCCGGAAGTTTCAGGAATATCTGTTCTCAACCACTCCTTTTCAATGCCTGCAGGTATCTCAATGATTTTTTCGTTCTTTACGCCTAAACTTCTAATGATATCCGTAATTTTTGCACCATATGAAAAAACAAAGTTTGCATTTTGAGTGATCCATTTAACCGGCCCTCTTAAGACCATTGCACCCAATCTACTTTTAAAATTGGCTTGCATCTGAAACATTTCATAACCATGAAATTTTACGCCAATGGGTGGAATTTCTTTATTGCCTTTCTTTTTTTCCTCAATCAATTTCCAGGCGCTAAATCCTTTCGAATAAATAAAATCAAATTCATTTAATCTGTCTTTTATTTTATCATAGATCCTCTCTGAATATTTGTGAGAGGCCCTTACATAATGACCCGGAAAACGATCGCCTTTTGGAAATTCAAGCACTATGCTTTCAATATTTGAACGCTCTTCTTCAGAAAATACTTCTAGTAAGTGAATGTCTTTCTCACTGTTGTTATAATGAAAGAGTGTTACCTTAATTCCGGCTCTGCTGAGGTATTTAACAAGATAATAGGTATGTCTTTGCATACCACCTATCACATAAGGATGAACGCCGTCAGATAGTATGGCTATTCGCATAGTTCAATGATATTTTGAGCCGCATGACTCCAATTATAGGAGCTCATGACTTTTTGATTGAATTGAGTGGCCAAACTACTTGCTAGAACCCTATTCTCTGACAATTTCAACATTGCATTTGAAAGTTCATTTACATTGTCTTCAATGATCAATGCATCCTTTTCATTCTCCATCACATCTCTAATCGGTGAAGTATTTGGAGCAATGATGGGTTTTTTCATCAAACCATATTCAAATACCTTTACCGGTGATCCGTACCAGTTTGATTTTGCCATAATGCACACATCCATTACTGACATATAGTTGAAGACTTTACTGTGTGGTATTTTGCCAGTAAAAACCACTTTGGATTCGATACCTAAATCAATAGCCATCTTCTTCAAATCATCAATGATGTTACCATCTCCTACGATCATTAATGTTGAATCATTAATTTTATCATGAACCTTTGAAAATGCCTGTATGAGCATATCAACTCCATGATAAGGAAAAATAGAGCCAACAAAACCAAATATGTATCTGTTATTCAGAGAAAATGTGTGTTTCAGCGATTCTATTTCATTGGAATCAGTATGAACTTTACTAGGGTTGATACAATTCGGCTGAACAAATAATTTACCGGGATCACATTGATAAGTTTGCTTTAAAAAATCTGCCAATGCTGATGATACTGCAATGATTTTATGGGCTTTTTCTAACTTGAATTTTTCAATTTGATGTGCTTTGTTTTCAAGAAGAGATTTCCCTTCAAATGATTTCATCTCTTCTACAAAGGGGGCATTGACTTCTAAAAAATACTTCAAGCCATATTTCTCAGCGCAAATAGCGCCTGAATCCTGAAGGTATTCCGAACGTTCATAGAGAAGGTCCGGTTTGTGGGTTTGGATGGCTGTTTCGAGCTTTAAACCGGCAATTTTATCATGTTTTCTCAACTTCAGGTTGTTGATGGTGGTCCACAACACTCGCGGAATTAATGATTTGATGATTTTCTTCAATTTAGAAGGTTTGTAATCACCACTTGTTAATGGGTTGAGATTGCTCAATTCTGTTCCTCCCATTATCACCGGTACTACAGTATGGCCTGCCTCACGCAAAGCGTTTATTACCTCCCTTTGATGGGTGGCATAGCCGACTTCACTCACTATATCATGAGTCGGATGAGGTGAGTAGTAAATAATGTGCATGTTTGAATTAGACGACTGAAGCATTCATAACATCCTTCAAAGTATAAGTCTTTTGAGGTATGTTAATGGTTGCTTTGCAGTAGGTTTCTTGAATTTTTTCGTCATTCAAGAGCGCTTTTAGAAAGGGTATATAATACTTTGGTGTTTGATTTGAATCCAGCATCTTTTGAATAAATACTTTATCAACCAAACCTCGGTTTTGAATAAAAAAGCAAATGGTTTGAAAGCTGTAATTGTCTACATCCGGACCAACTGCTTTTCTTGTGGGCTCAAAATATTCATTCTCTTCAATGGAAATGAAATGATCGCCTTGCGGATACCATTGATAAGTGTGCTTTGAGGCTATTCCGAATTGCTTTTCCATGCCCAAAAGGTAGATCAATTTTCGCAATGGGTTTTTAATTGCTTTTAAAACCGGATTTACCCTTAAAGAGTCTGTCACTCTTTTTTGGTCGGGGGTCCATAGTTGTAAAGTGGCCGAAAATTTCTCCGGATTAAACACCAGATGTGGTTCCCAGGCATCAATGCGGTGAACAGGAAAATCTTTCTGTGTAAAGTGTTTTGTTACCTTCAGTTTTGTTTTAAGCGTATTGGTATCGATATCGACTTGTTTGTCGAACAATAGGGTTTCATAACCTGAACCAAATATAGCAGCTGTGGTAAGTATGTAATTGTTGTGATGGTGTATGCAATGAGCAGCAGTTCCTTGCACATAGTTTTCCATACTAGGGAAAAAGTGAATTTTTAAATAAAAATCTGCTGTCTCATAGATGTAGAAAAACGGAATGTTGTAGAGGCTCCATTTTTGATTAAGGAATCCCGAATCCTGGAAATTTCGTTCTATTACTTGCTTAAGGAACTCATCATCAGCGCCCATTTTAGCCAACAACGGTTCCGCGTTTTTATGGAATTCAATGCGGTCGCTGTACTTTTGTTCCAACGACAAGATTTCCTGAATGTAACTGTTGTTCTCCAGAAGGTGTTGCATGCCTGTATTGTTATCTGTCTGCAAAGTAATGTCGTTTAAATGGGTTAAAACTTGTTTGTCGTCAGTATTCTATGGCCTACCACATGTTTTCGAAATGAGATTGGTCATATTCTTTGTTTCTCACAGTATATACCGAGCTCATGTTATTTTTCAATTTTAGAACATCTTTTTTTCTAAATAATTTTGAAAGTATAGAAAGTGGGAAAAGGAACAAATAAAACAAGAGTCCAAGTATAATATTAGGTACGATATAACTCAGAATCATTGACAATTTGAACCATACAATTTCTATGTATTTACTAAGCGTATCTGAAAATATGCCAATCAAACCAACTATCAGTGCGGTCTTATATTCCCAATCCCA
>DASWYG010000334.1:0-7337 GCA_036405075.1 Bacteroidia bacterium
GTATGAAGTCCTCAATAGCAGTGGTACTTTTGCAATTAAAGATGCTGTTTACCGTCAATGAGACTTTGTATTTTCCTGTTTGAGTGTATATTTTGGAAGGATTTTCCAAATTAGAAGTGGTACCATCTCCAAAATCCCATAAGAAATATGTAATGGGGTTGTTAGGGTCTGTGAGGGATAAATTTTTAAATTTGGTGATCAATGGTGGGCAATTGATATTGGTTGTATCACTGGTGAATTTTGCAAGTATGAGCGGGTCAACTGCTTTTAAGGTATATTCATTTTCATATTTACAACCCATTCCATCTTTTACAGTGACCTTGGCTTTGTAAGTTCCGCCTTTTTCATAAAAATAATTGACTTTGTTTTTATGAAAAATGTTGCCATCACCCATGTCCCAGGAAATGTCTACAGGATAGAAAGCCGTTGCAGAATCCAATTCAGCCTTACACAGAAACTGATCGGCATTGCATTCTTCAGATTTCTTAACTTCAGTAAGCGCTTTTGGGCCTATTGGTCTTATTTTAAATACCTTAGTGGTCACACAGCCAAAACTGTCTTCAACCATCAATTCAATATTGAAAATTGAATCGCCATTTGAGGGCATTGAAGTAATTGTGTATTCTAATAATTCATTCGGTTTTTTCAAAATGATCCATTGAGGATCGTCTTGAAATTTCCAAATGCGTTTTTTGATTTTCTTTAAATTGACAGAGTCTTGTAATTGGATTTTTAAAGGCAAACAACCAATTGTTGGCCAAACTCTTGCTTTGGCTTTGGGCCCGTCTATGTGAACGATGGTAGAAGATTTGTACTCGCAACCGCGGTAGTCCCATCCAATGTGCTTGGCTATATAATCACCCGGTTCTTTGTAAACATAAACAAAGGTGTCTTTTTGATTTGAAGTATCACCATTGCCAAAATCCCAATGATTGAGTTCAGAACTGGTTTGGAAGTTTTTGAAAGAAACCGGCAGGGGAGTGCATCCGCTTAAATTCAAAGTTTTAATGTTGGAGACACTGTTTGGTGCGTTGATTTTCATTTGAACCAGACTCTGACAACCGGTTAAACTATTTAGAGAATACAATTGTATGGTTTCAGAAACATCAGGTTTCATTTTGTAATACACTGTAGTGTCTGAATGATGGGTACCATCCGGCAATAACCAATCAAAGTATGTAGCAAAAGCAGTGGTGTTTACCAGCCTCACCGTGGTGTTGTAACAGGTGTCAAAATAAAATTCAAAATTGGACCAGGTAGGTTTCAATTCAATGGAATCATAATATTCCAGCGTATCCCGGCAACCCCTGTACTCTGTTACTAACTTTGGCGTCAGTTTGGCTTCTCTTTGATTGAATGTAGCAACAAAAAGATCTCTGTCTGTGCTGCTGGCAGTGCTCATTTCCCAATACCAGGAATTGACCAGTTTTTTCAAACTGTCTGGGGTAGTGTTTTCAAAACGAATGGGTTCTAAATTACAGATCGATTTTTTATTGTATTTAAACGATGGTTTTATTTTGTGCCCCACACCATACGGCAAAGTAAATTCACTCTTGCAACCAAAGCCATCCGAAATTTTCATTTTTAATTCATAATCACCTTCATTGGTAACAATCATTTTTGGACTGGCACCGTTATAAGTTCCACCTGCACCATCTTCCCATTCATATTTGATGTTGTTGTTCAGACCAATGACAGATTTTGGAAAGAAACGTATGGTATAAGGCGCACATCCTCCATTTTCATTCATTGATATTTCCGCTTGCAGATCTTGAACAACTACTCTTGGGAATTGAAATGTTTGCTGACAACCAAATGAATCGATTAATAAAACCTGAACCTGATATATACCTGTAGTAGAAAACAAATAATTAAGTGAATCCTTTTTGGTATCAATGTTTTGACCGTCTATGAACCAAGTATAATTGATGATTTTGGAAGACTTAGCCCTGTACATTGCACTCAATTGGCCATTGCAAGAAACGGTATCACCAATTTCCAATATTGCTGTTGGTTTATCTGAAACCACAACGGTTTTGTAGGCGGTATCTATACAGTTTTGACCGCTTCCGGCTATGATCAATCGGATTTTGAAAGTTCCGGTTTTCATATAGGTTTTAATGGGATTTTCGAGTTTCGAAGTTGAATTGTCTCCAAAATCCCAAGAGTAATCGAACTTGGAACTGACAGGTAAATTCTGACTGGTGAATTTTACATTAAAGGGTTTACAACCTGCAAAATTGTCAGCCGTGAACCCGGCTTTCACCTTACCAAATTTTATTGGAACAGTAGCAGTATAATCAGCTTTGCAACCTTTAGAAGAGATTCCACTTAATTTTATTGTAAAAGTTTTTTCGGTCGTATAATAGACAATAGGATTGGTGGATGTAGAAGTGCTGCCATCTCCCAAATCCCAATCATAAGAGACACTGCCACTTGAAGTGTTGTTCAGATCGACTCTTTGTGGACTGGCGCAACTGTGTTTGGTGTTAATGGTGAAGTTCATCACCGGATTAGGGTTTACTTTTATGTACTGACTTTTGGTGGCAGTATGAATGCAGCCAAAATTGTCCCTTACACTTAGCTTAATGGTGTAAGTGCCTGCATTTGCATAGGTTTTACTCACATTGCCATTGTTGTTGTTCAGATTTCCATCACCAAAATCCCAGGTGCTGGTATTGATTGTGGTATCGCCTTTTACCGTTAAGTTGGTAAATGAAACAGTTTCATTAGGGCAAAACTCTGTTTTTGAAACCGTAAAATCTGCCACTGGCAATTTCCTAACCAAAATGATTCTGGTATAGGTACTGTATACACTGCCATCATAAACTCTGAGTTTAACAGTGTATTTGCCGGCTTTTGTAAAAGTATAAGTTGGATTTTGAGAGCTAGAGGATCCGCCATCTCCAAAATCGTATTCCCAAAGAATTGGAGCACCTGTGCTTTGGTCTGTAAAATTGACCACCAATGAAACGCAACCGCTATAAGTAGAGGCACTGAATGAGGCTGTAAGTCCATAAAGACTTACATTTACACACAATAACACTATCAATAGTTTGAACTTCACTATACGTTTAGACCCCACAAATGGTTAAATGTGGCCTAATTTTCAAATATAAATATTTATTTTATTTATAAAGAGAAAGTTTGTGAATTTATTCCGACAATTTTTACCTTAATTTTTTAAGTTAAAGAACACGTTAGACTAATAATCGTATAAATAGAATTAATTTATCAATAGTATTGTTATATACAATTTATACGATTGTATTTGGATCATCAAGTAGCAATTCCATCAGCTTTTCAAAACTTGCATATTGGTTCTGACCATAGTAATTGACGGAAATGCTGATGGAATTAATTTTAGCATTGAAGTGATGTTCGAAAAAAATATTTCCAAAGTGTTGAATTTCAGTTTCTTCCTTGTTGAAATGAAATGCAGAATCGGGTTTTAGGTAGTGCCTGTGTACATTTAATTTGATGCCATTGTCGAAAACATCCTGTCTCACATCACTCAAATAATTGAAGTATTTGTTTTTCAACATCACTTCTTTGAAATAATCTATCATGAATCCCATCTCGTCCATACTCACAACACCGGGTTCCCAAATGAGTCGGTTTTGTGCCTTGTCTTCAATGTACTGCAAGTCCTCTGCTCCTTTGCCAAAAACAGCATTTGCATAACTGCCTCTGAACATTTCTAAAAATTCAATTAAGCGATTCTGTGTCCAATGTTGATAACGTGAAATGAAATTAACGGGTCGAATCAATAATTTTGTGTGCATATTTTCCGCTTAATGATTTCAAACGGCAAATGGACAAAGAAAGTATAAGTCCGAGTGCAATTTGTTTGTCACAATTTTTCGGAGGGTATCAAATAAATCAATAGAATGAATTTAACTTTTTGGGGAGCTGCCAGGCAAGTGACAGGGAGTATGCACATGTTGAAGCTTGACAGCGGTTATACAGTGCTTGTGGATTGTGGATTGGACTACGAGAAACGAGAAGATTTTGACGCCAATAATCGTAATTTTCCTTTTCTGCCAGAAGAGATCGATCTGGTGATTTTGACGCATTCTCACATTGATCACTCCGGAAATCTGCCAAATCTTGTTCGTCAGGGTTATAAAGGACAAATTTTATGCACTTCTGCAAGTGTCGAGCTGACCAAGAACCTTTTACTCGATTCAATGAATGTTCAACACATTGAAAACAATAAGAAGTCGAGAGTAAAAAAGAAGAACAAAAAGCCGGTCAGGATGAAAAGATCCGAACAAATGGCCACGCTTTATAACCGTCAGCATATTGGATTGACTTATGACGCAATGGTAGGAATTGATTTCTATTGTGAATTTGAAGTCAATGATGAGTTGAAAATCGAGTTTTATGAAGCCGGTCATATTTTGGGCGCAGCATCGGTAAGAATGACCATCAATGAAGGTGGAAAAACAAAAGTAATTGGTTTTACGGGTGACCTTGGAAATTATGATGCCAAATTGGTAAAAGATCCTCAACCGATGAAAGGACTGGATTATCTGGTATCTGAGAGTACTTACGGGTCAAGGTTGCATCAGGATTCAGGTACTGCTGAAGACATCATGCTTGAATACATCAACAATACCTGTGTAAAATACAAAGGCAAACTGGTGATTCCGGCTTTCAGTGTGGGAAGAACTCAAGCCATAATATTCACTTTAAATCAACTTTATGCCAAAGGCTTATTGCCTCAGGTGAAAATATTTACCGATTCACCATTGGCCATTAAGACGACCAAATTGTATGCTGAGTACATTCGTTTGTTGAACCAAGAAGCGGTAGACTTTTATCAGGCTCAAGGCAATTTGTTTTCATTTCCTAATCTGTACACCATTGAAGGCGATATAGACAGCAAAATGATTTCTAATTTACCGGAACCGGCTGTCATCATTTCAGCAGCAGGTATGGTAGAAGGTGGCAGAATTCAGGAGCATGTCAGAAACAACATCGGTGATGCTTACAGCACCATTTTAATTGCAGGATACTGCGCCGAAGGTACTTTGGGATATGAACTTCTAAAAGGAAGATCGGTGGTTAGAATCAATAAAAAAGAGAGACAGGTTTTTGCCAAAGTGTCACGAACGGACGCCTTCAGTGCTCATCCGGATCAGGATGGTTTAATGAAATACTATGATTCTTGCGGATTGTCTGATATCAAGAAAATTTTTCTTGTTCACGGCGATTACAATGGCATGATCAAACTGAAAGAACGAATAGGGAAGGATGGTGTTGAAATTCCTGAAAGTGGTCAGACTTTCGATCTTTGATCAACGATACATTTCTTTTAATTCCTTTTCTTTGGCTTTAAGCAAAGAGTCCTGATTTTTTACCATTTCGTCAACTTGTTTCATTTCTTTCTTTTCAACTGAATCTTTAACGCTCTCGCTGGCAGATTTGTCATTTGAACAAGCAAAAAATGCTAATGAAGAGAGTAAAATTATAGTGCATTTAAACATAGCTCAAATTTAAGCTAAAATAAATAAAAATTATAAGCTTAGTTCTTTATCCGGATCCCAAAAGATGGATTTGAAGTCTACAACACGGTCATCAACTACCTGAATACCTTCTGATTCCAGCAATTCCTGCATGCGATTGCCGCCAAAATGAGCCTTACCACTTAAGTCTCCATTTCTATTGACCACTCTGTGAGCCGGAACAGGTATTTCCTGGGCATGACTGTTGTTCATCGCCCAGCCTACCATGCGCGAAGACGAGCCTGTACCTAGGTATTTTGCAATTGCTCCATAAGAAGTTACCCTTCCTCGAGGAATTAACCTCACAATTTCATAAACATTGTTGAAAAAATCATTCTTTGTCATATTTGTGTCAGCGAACTATTTTGGCAAAATTATTGTCTATATAAAACGAACAGAACAATTAAATTCGCACGATTAAGCAATGATAAAGATTAATTTACTAAAAACCGGTTTGTTTTTAGGGCTTTCAATGATGGTGTTTTCCACTGTCAGTGCCCAACCAGGCGGAACCACTGAAGGTTTGGCCAATCCAAATGAGCTCATTCAAAGGCGAGCAGTTGCACAAAAAGTAACCTTGCCACCAAGAAAGCCGGGGATAGATCCTAAAAACATTGGTAGAGATCCCGGATCATACAGCATCACTGTGAAGTTAATCGGATTTAAAAATGTCAATATCTTCCTTGCAGACAATTTCGGAGACAAACAATATTTGAGAGACACTTGCATGCTCGATGAAAATGGAGTTGGTACTTTTACCGGTAATCCAAAATTGCAAAGAGGAATGTACATGATCGTATTCCCTCAACAAAATGGTTATTATGAAATTCCTATTACCGATGATCAGGAATTTTATTTTGAAGGCGATACTTCCATGGATGAAACCAAGATCATCATCAGAGGCTCATCGGAAAATGAAGCTTTTGCTGAATATCAAAAAGCCCGTCAAAAATATGGTGAATCAAGAAGAAATATTGATACACGATACGGTGCTGAAACCAATCCGGAAATTAAAAAACAAATAAAGGCAGAAAGAGATTCATTGGACAAAGCAGACATTGCATTCAGAGAAAGTTATATGTCGACTCATCCAAATCACTTGTTAACCAAATTGTTCAAAGCATTTCAATCTGTTCAAATTCCTAAGAATCCCAACCCTGCGGATTCAATGTACGATTACAGGTATTTTAAAAATCACTACTGGGACAATATTGACTTTTCTGAATCTGGTTTGATCAGAGCCCCATCCGGTTTGCTCATCAACAAATTGGATGATTACATTGATAAGATTTCATTTCAAGATCCTGATAGCTTAGTGCAGGCAGTTGATATCGCAATCGGTAAAACCATTCCATATACCGAAACTCAAAAATACTTTGTTCAGCACCTGACCAATAAATTTCAGGATAAAAAGATCATGTGTTTGGACAATGTGACCATTCATTTGATTCACAAATATTATTGCAATCAAGACGCCTGGTGGTATGACGATACAGCAGGTCGCCGAAAAATGTGTGAAGAGGCTAGTCGTGCTATTCCAACCATGTGTGGAAAACAAGCTCCTAATTTGAGATTGGCTGATACTGCCGGGAAATACCATGAATTGTACAAAAACCTAGGACGATATACCATTGTGTTTTTCTATGACCCAACCTGTGGACATTGCAAACAAGTAATTCCTGTTGTCAATAAAGTTTTCCTTGAACACAAGAAAAATGGTATCAGAGTGTATGCTGTTTCATCAGAAGGCAAATACGATGAATGGAGAAAAATGATGCGTGAAAAACCTGAGTTGTCTGGCTGGATCAACGTTTGCAAAACCGATTT